>NZ_VLJG01000047.1:0-18525 GCF_007829415.1 Aminobacter sp. J44
GAGAAGGTTGGCGCACGGCTCCTGTTCCTCCCGCCATACTCCCCAGACTTCAACCCCATCGAGATGGCTTTCTCGAAGCTGAAGGCCCTGCTTAGAAAAGCCGCCGCCAGAACCATTGACGATCTCTGGTCAGCGGTCGCCGMCTGCCTCTCCGCCTTCACCCCGCAGGAATGCCGGCACTACTTCGAGGCGGCGGGATATGACCCGGACTAAATCGAATCTGCTCTAGTGGGCGGTGCGCATGTATGTAAGCGATCGCTCACGAAGCGACACCTGAGCGACTGATCCCGCCAGATCCTCCCCCACTTGTGGGGGAGGGGGACCATGCGAAGCATGGTGGAGGGGGCGTAACGGAGTGGGGCATCGCGGAAGTCTTCGTTTTCTGCGCCAGCTTCCGCAGGCAGCATTTCACGCGCCCCCTCCGCCGCCTTCGGCGTCACCTCCCCCGCGCTGCTGGGGAGGATCCGGGGGGGGGGGCACCAAGCTAGGAGAAAGCGCAGAGGAAAGACGAAAATCACGGCGGCGGCGCAACTCACTCCGCCATCCGCTCCTTCCGCCGCGCCCCTTCTTTCCCTACCCCACCTGCTTCTTCTTTCTTGCCAGCTGCTTCTTCACCGTCTCGCGGCTGCCTTCGGCGGGTTCCTGCGAATGCTGCGCGCCGGGTTGCGGCTCGTCCGGCTCCTGGCCAAGGCGAAAACCTTGTCGCGGACACCGAAGCCGCTCAAAGCCGCAGTGCCTGTCAAACTCCGGGCTATAAAGCCGCTGACGAAGGCTGAGTCGCCTGAGATGATCAACATTCCCCTCCCCCTTGTGGGGAGGGGTTAGGGGTGGGGGTGCACCAGGCCAAGAGCACGCAGGTAAGACGAAAATCCCCGCACTGGCGCCCCCTCCGCCTTCCGCTCCTCCCCTCACCCCACCTGCTTCTTCTTTCGCGCCAGCTGCTTCTTCACCGTCTCGCGGCTGCCTTCGGCGGGTTCCTGCGAATGCTGCGCGCCGGGTTGCGGCTCCTCGGGCTCCTGGCCGACGGCAAGGCCGATCGTCTCGGTGACGGCGTCCTTCAGGCCGGCCGCGTCCTCCTCCTCCATCTCGATCTCCCGCCGCGCCTGTTCCCAGTTGTCCTTTTCCTCCCCCTCGCGCCTGCCTCCCCGCTCCCAGATCTCGTGGGCGCGGATGCGGATGCGTTCTTCCCGGTCGATGTCTGTCATCGTCGATGGTCCTGGCTTGCCTCGAAAACCATCCTAACTGCGATCGCGCGGTTTTGTTCTGGAGGATGATGCAGCCTTCGCCTCGCCCGCCGTTCCCCCGCCGCAGGCGATTTCACCGGTTCAGGCGGAACAATGGCCCTGCCCGCCCGTTGGTAGGGTCCGGAACACCGGCCCGAATTTCTCAAGAAAAAGGAAAACAAGAATGGCCAAGGAAAAGACCCTGGAAGATCTGTTCCACGACACCCTCAAGGACATTTACTACGCCGAGCGCAAGATCCTGAAGACGCTGCCCAAGATGCAGCGCGCCGCGCAGTCTGACGAGCTCAAGGCTGCGTTCGAGAAGCATCGCGAGGAGACCGAGGGCCAGATCGAGCGCCTGCAGCAGGTGTTCGAGATTTTTGGCAAGCCGGCCCGCGGCAAGACCTGCGACGCGATCGAGGGCATCATCTCCGAGGGCGAGGAAATCATGGACGAGTTCAAGGGCACCGCTGCGCTTGACGCCGGCCTGATATCGTCGGCCCAGGCCGTCGAGCACTACGAGATCACCCGCTACGGCACGCTGCGCCGCTGGGCGCAGGAACTCGGCCTCAAGGATGCGGTTGCCCTCCTCGAGCAGACGCTTGAGGAAGAAAGCAAGACCGACGCGGATCTCACCGCGCTCGCGGACGCCTCCGCCAACCAGCGCGCCAAGGCCGCCTGACCCCGAAAAGGCGCGGCCCCGGCCGCGCCGCTTTTCGGCCTGGCGGACGAGTTTTGCGCCGCCAGAGGGGTCAAACGGGGCAAAAGTACAGGAAAAGTGGTGTCAGTACGCCACACCAGCGCAAAATTGCCGGAATTTCCGGCGTTTGCTGGTGGGGTACTTGAACCGCGCGCGATTCGCTGAAATATCAAGGCGGGGGTGGCCGTACGACAGTGGGGCAGGAAATGCCGAAACTGAATAAATCAGGCATCCAGGATAGCCAGGCTTCAGGCAACAAGAGCAGCCCGGCGCAAGGCGAAGGCGAGTTTGAGTTCCTCCTGCGCGAGATCGAGAAGGAACCCGTCCCCGAACGTCTTCTGGACCTCGCTCTCAAGTTGCAACGCGCCCTCGCCGCGCGCAGGGAGCATCCCTCGTCCGAGAAGGACTCGGAGCATCAGGGACGGTGAGCATTTAAGCTCAGGCTCGGAATTCCATCCTCCGGTGTTCTTCACAGTAACGTTCTCCCCCTCCCCTTCCTAAGACGATGACCCAGGTCTAAGTCGCTTCTGCGAACGCGACTTTCGTCCGCGTTCAGGGACAGGAAGGGAATTGCGATGCGGGCGGTGTGGTTCAGCGAAGAAGAGGTGACGCGGCTGCTGGAGCCCGCCGCATTGATGGAGCGGCTGGAGGCCGCCTTTGCGGATTCAGCCGCCGGGCTGCTTGCGGAGCCAAGGCCGCTGCGCATTGATGCGCATGAGCATGGCGCGAACTATGTCGCCTTTCCAGCGTATTGGCCCGCAGCGGGGATTGCCTCGACCAAGGTGCTGTCGGGCGTGCTCTCCAATCCCGGGCGGGGCCTTCCCAAGATCGACGCAATCATCATCGTCATGGACGCCGTTACCGGCCGCATCCGCGCCATCATGGACGGCCGCCGCATCACCGCGCTGCGCACCGCCGCGACGACGACGCTGGCGCTGCGCGCCATGGGCATGAAGCGCGACGGCGTGCTGGCGCTGATCGGCACCGGCGTCCAGCTCAACGCGCATGCCGAAACCCTTTCCATCGACACCGATTTTGAGGCCGTACTGGTGGCATCGGCCAACGACAATCCCGAACGTGCCGCCCAGAGTGCGGAGAAGGTCAGGGCGCTGACCGGGCTGCCGGCAAAGGCCGTCTCGCTGAAGGAGGCTGTCTCGGCCGCCGACACGATCGTGCTGACGACGATTGCCCACGAGCCGGTGGKGCGGCTCGGCGAGACGAAGCCCGACGCGCTCATCGCCTCGGTGGGACCGTTCCATCCTTCCGGCAGCGAGGTCGACCTTGCGCTGGTGCGCGCGSCAYCCGCCGTCGTGTCGGATCGCGCGGAGCGGCTCAAGGATGAGTGGGCGGATCACCGGAGCGAATTTGGCCGCCACTATGACGGGATGCTCGACCTCGCGGCGGTGCTCGCCGACCGGTCTCTCGTTCCGGATGATGGCGTTCGCGTGTTCCTGTCGGAAGGCCGTTCCGTCGAGGATCTGGTGGCGGSGAGCCTCGTCCTCGAGGCTGCGGAACGGCAGGGTGTCGCCGGAACGCCGCTTCCCTGACGGGTTGCAGCGGCCGCAGCCCATTCAGTTGCCCCTGGCCTCGTCGTGCCGGAGTCCAAAAACACAAGGCGTCACGGGAGCAAGAGCCCGTGACGCCTTTGTTGCGCCGGGCAAGCCCCCCTCGCCCGCGCGTGCTTCCCCTACGCGGTTCGGCTTACCGGAACCTTGCCTCGTAGGCGTCGCGTGCTTCCCATACGGGAAGGATCATGTCCGGCATGATGCCGGAAATGCTGCTGAACGGCACCGGCCGCGGTGCGGTGACGGGCAGCGTGAGCTGGTCGTCGCCGACCTGGCCCGCCAGCCACATGCCGACCTCGCGGCCGAGCGAGGTGGTGAGCGCGATGCCGCGGCCATTGCAGCCGATGACGGCGTCGAGGCCCGGTTCCAGCCGCATCAGGCGCGGAAGGAAGTCGAGCGTTCCGGCAATGACCCCGGTCCAGCTGTATTCGGCGCGCACTTCCGGCAGGCCCGGCACCAGTCTTTCCAGCCGCTTCCTGAACTTCTTCTCGGCGAGAGCGAGACGGCCGGGCAGCGGCGCGACCATGCCGCCGGTGACGAGCCGGCCGTCCGGCGACCAGCGCAGCGCGAATGTGTGGCGGCGGGTATCCGCGACCGGCGCCATGGCGGGCAGCAGGCGCTGGCGCACGTCCTCAGGCATCACCTGCGTCGCGATCTGGAAGACGCGGGCCGGGATGATCGAGGCGCGCAGCGCCGGCAGGAGATTGCCGATCAGCGCATTGGTGGTCATGACCACGCGTTCTGCGACCACCTCGCCATGTGCGGTACGAACACGCCAGCCATTGCCCGTCTTTTCGACAGAGATGACCGGGCTGTCGCCGAAGACGCGCACGCCGGCAGCTTCCGCCGCACGGGCAAGGCCGCGCGCATAGGCAAGCGGATTGACCGAGCCGCCGGTCAGCACGCGGATGCCGCCGTGCAGGAACGGCAGGCCCGTCTGGGCGAGCATCGCCTTGCGGTCGAGCCAGTCGGCCTTGATGCCGGCGGCCAGCAGGCGCGGCAGGCGCTTTTGCAATGCGTCCTCGGCCTCGCGGGAGTGGCCGGGCTGCAGCCAGCCGTTCTGCAGCGCCGAGCAGTCGATGTTCAAACGGCGGATCAGGTTGAAGACGGTGTCGCCTGATCCCGAGACGAGGCGCAGCAGCCGGTCGGCATGCTTTTCGCCGAGGGCGCGAGTGACTTCCGCAGGGCCGAGCGATGCCTTGAGGCTCGGCACGACAAAGCCGGTGTTGCGGCCCGAGGCGCCAAATCCCGGCTGGTGCGTTTCGATAAGCACGACGTCGCGGCCGCCCTCGGCGGCATGCAGCGCGGTGGAAAGGCCGAGAAAGCCGGCGCCGACCACGACGACGTCGGCCTTGATGCTCGCGCGCAGCGGCGCGAACTGCTTGCCCGCCGGGGCGATGGCTTCCCACAGGGATCCGACTTGCGATCCAGTTTGCATGACCAGGTTCCGTACTGAGGATCGATTGGGTTCGCGCGGTTGCGCGCGGATGGCCGGGCTGCGCCGGGCGGGTGACTACCCGGCGCAGCCGCGTCGCGTGTCAGGAGGGGCTTACGCCGCCGCGTACCAGCCCTTCGACTGACGCGGGACGAAGCGGCCCTGCCCGGGCGTCGCGAGGACTTCCGCGCCGTCCCAGGCGAGCTTGCCGCGCAGGTAGGTGCCGGCGACGCGCGCGTCGAAGGTCTCGCCGTCAAACGGGCTCCAGCGCAGGCCGTCATGGGCCGACGCTTCGTCCCACTTGAAGGCGCCGGGCTCGAGCACGATCAGGTCCGCCTCGCGGCCGACCTCGATCGCGCCCTTGCGGTTGTCGATGCCGAAGAAGCGCGCCGGGCGCTCGCACAGATATTCGGCCGTCAGCTTCGCCGCATCGAGGCCGCGGCGCTGCGCTGCGGTGAAGAAGGCCGGCACCAGCGTCTCGAGGCCCGGAACGCCCGCGCCCGCGTCGAAGATCGAGTCGACCAGCTTGTTGTCGATCGGCCAGCTGGAATGGTCGGAGGAGACGAAGGCGACGAGGCCCTTTTCCAGCACCTCCCAAAGGCCGTCGACGGCGTTGGGGCGGATCGGCGGGTTGACCTTCATGCGTGCGCCAAGGCGCTGGCCGTCACGCGCCGCGTCGAGCCACAGATAGTGGACGCAGAGTTCGCCGGTTGCCTTGGCGCCCTGGCGGGCAAAGGCCTCGACCATGCGGAAGCCGTTGGCGGTGGTCAGGTGAACCGGATGCGCATGCGCGCCGCTGGCTTGGCCGAGCGCCAGGAACTGCGCAGTTGCCGCGAGTTCAGCTGCCTCGGGGCGGGCCTCGGCGTGGGCAACGATGCCGTCGCGGCCTTCGGCCTGCGCCTTGGCGATGCGGGCGCGAACGATTTCCTGGTCTTCGTTGTGGAGGCCGAGCGGAAGGTCGGTCTTCGCCAGCTTCTCCATCAGGTCGAGCGTCAGATCCTGGCCGATGCGCGGGAAGCGCACCGGGTTGCTCTCGAAGGATGAGATCTTGAAGGCGACGACGCCGCCTTCGACCAGCTTCTCGACGTGGTCGGTGCCGACCTCGCGCGAGACCGTGCCGTAGAGCGCCATGTCGGCGTGGGAGTGGGCGGCGATCGCCGCGACCTTGGCCTCAAGGCGCTCGGGGCGGTCCAGCGGCTCCGGATTGTCGTAGGGCATGTCGACCAGCGTGGTGACGCCGCCGGCTATTGCCGAGCGCGTCGTGTCGCCAATGCCCGGCAGGCCGCCATAGCTGGTGGCGTGCGTCTGGCCGTCGACGGCGCCCGGCAGGATGAAGGCGTCGCCGCGATCATCGACGACATCCGCCGCCGGCGCCTCGCCGCTGCCGATGGCCGCGATCTTGCCGTCCGCGACGGCTATCCAGCCGTTTTCGATGATCTCATTCGGCGTAACGACACGCCCGCGAATGACGAGTTCCATGATTAGCGTGCCCCCACATTGAGTTCGAGGTCGAGTGCGGTGATGGCCGCTGCGGTTGCCGCCTGAACCGGGTCGATGACCGGAATGCCGAGTTCGGCCTGCAGGCGCGGACGGTGTGCGCCCATGCCGGCGCAGCCGAGAATGACGACGCCTGCACCATCCTCGTCGCGAAGGGCGGTGCCGGTGCGGGCGACCGCGCCGGCGGCGCCATGCGGATCGGCGGCCTCGGCCACCGTCATCTGCATCGAGCGATCGCCCGCGAGACGCGACGTGAGGCCCAGACGCTCGATGTGCGCCGCGTGGCGGGCGATGGACGAAGGCCCAAGGGAAATGACGCCGAAGCGCGGCGCATACTGAAGGGCTGCGTAATAGGCAGCCTCGGCGATGCCGATGATCGGGCGCCGGGTGATCTGGCGCGCGAGCTGGACGCCCGGATCGGAGAAGCAGGCGACGACGATGACGTCGGCATCGCTCTCCTCGACGGCCTTGGCGACCATCGGCGCGACCTCGGCAACATGCGCGTCGGTCTCGATGCCGAGCGGCGCAGCCGGAAGATAGTCGCAGACGATCTCGTGCTGGCTGCGGGCGCGCAGCGATGCGATGCTCTCGGAAATGGTTTGGGTTACACTCGTCGAGCCATTGGGATTGAGCACGAGTATCTTCATCTTACCACCAAAGTAATTGAATTGATTATCTTCCGGCTGGCGCTTCAGTTGGTTCAGGCCAGCGGCTTTGCAAAACCGGGCTTCGCAGCGTCTGGGGCGACGCCCAGGCGGAAGGTCGCTTCGCCGTATTCGGTGAAGAAGCGGGCGAGCCGCTCGACCGTCGCCTCGAGGATCAGCTTGCCGTTCTCGATGTCAGCCTTGCCCGGATCGCCGTAGTAGCCGCAATCATCGGCGTGGAAGATCGGCGGCCAGCCGGCGCCGGCCTCGGTGATTGGGTCGATCGGCGAGTTCGGAGCCATCCACGGCTGCATGGTGCGGGCCGGCAGGCCCTCGATCAGCTTGAGGATGCGCTGCTGCTCTTCCGGATCGTTCTCGTGCAGGGCCAGCATCAGGGCGGTTTCCTGCTCGCAGGCGTGGCCGCCGCGCTTCAGGTCGCCCTTCAGCATCGGGATCCAGGACGGCTCGGACGGGGTGAAATAGTTGGTCATGCCGACTGCGTAGCCGTCGGTGACGAGCTGGCCGCACAGCGCGCGCAGCGGCGCCTCGTTGCCGCCATGGCCGTTGACGAACAGAGCGCGCTTGAAGCCGGCATTGAAGATCGACTTGACCATGTCGGTCAGCACGGCAAGGAAGGTCTCAAGGCGCAGGCTGATCGTGCCCGGCCAGGACAGATGGTGCGGAGAAAAGCCGAAGGGCAGAAGCGGCGCGACGACGACCGGGAACTTGGTCACGCGCTCAGCCGCGCGGATCGCCACCTGCGACGACAGGACGATGTCGGTGTCGGTGGACAGGAAGTCGGCGTGCTGCTCGATCGCGCCGGTTGGAATGATCACCAGTGCATTCTGATCGCGAAGCTCGCAAATCTCGGTTCGCGTCAGGTCTTCCCAAAGAAGGCTTCTCATCAATCTTACTTTCTCAAGAAAAAGGGATGCCCGGCGGGCAAACTGCGCGCCGGGCCCATTCCTTACATGTCGCCGGCTTCCTTGGACGGGTTGGCGGCAACCGCGATCACCAGGCCGGACTCGCCGATGATGTGGCGGTAGCGGTAGTTCTTCGGCAGGTACATCGCGTCGCCCGGCTTGAAGATGTGCTCTTCGCCGGTCTCCTCGACGATCTGGCGCGAGGTGCCGTGCAGGCAGTACAGGACGACCTCATGCACGCCGTCGCCCTCAACCATGACGTCGAAGTGCGGCATGTAGGTCGTGATGTGGAACGAGATCGACGAACCGTGCAGGTTCTTCGTGATCAGGCGATGCGAGAATTCCTGGCCCTTGTGGACCCAGGTCAGATCGACGTCTTCCTGACGCGACCAGCGGATCTTGTTCTCGCTCGGGACGAAATCCTTAGGCAGAGGCATTGTGTTCTCCTTGGTAGGCTAGAGTGAAAGGGCTGCCTCGAAGCCGTCGAGGAAGGCGGCTTCGATGTCGCGGGGTGCATAGGCATCGCCGATGGCGCGGACGTAGACGC
This sequence comes from Aminobacter sp. J44, assembly GCF_007829415.1. Taxonomy (NCBI): domain Bacteria; kingdom Pseudomonadati; phylum Pseudomonadota; class Alphaproteobacteria; order Hyphomicrobiales; family Phyllobacteriaceae; genus Aminobacter; species Aminobacter sp. J44. Next base: position 8,535 of record NZ_VLJG01000047.1, read on the forward strand.
CGCAGCCCGACAGGGCTTCGACGAGCTTCGTTTCGGGAAGGCCGGGATCGGCGATGACGATGGTGTCGTATTCCTTCGCCGGCAGGTCCTGGTGCGTCAGCACGTTCTGCAGCGTGACCTTCTTGCCCTCGAAGCGGACCGGCTTGACGCATGGCGTGAAGACGACGCCGGCAAGCGCGGCCTGCTGCGAGAAGTAGGCAAGGTTCTGCACGACAAGGTTCTTGCCGGCGAAGTAGCTCTGCGTGCACAGTTCGACCTTGCGGCCGCGCAGCGCGAGGTCGATGGCAGTCGCCATCGCCGGGGTGCGGTTGAGATTGTCGACGACGAGCACGCGCTCGCCGACGGCGTCCGGGTTCAGCACCGCCTCGTCGACGATCATCACCGGCGCGGTCTCGGCGCCCGGAATCGAGATCGGTCGCGGCTCGCCGCCGGTCGCCAGCAGGATCGCGTCCGGCTTCAGCGACAGGATCATTTCGGCATCGGCTTCCTGGCCGAGGCGCACGTCGACGCCGAGGCGGGCAAGGGCCGCGCTCTTCTGGGCAATCATGCGTCCCCATTCGGCGCGCCCGCGCGGGCGGCGCGCGACGTTCATGCGCCCGCCCAGTTCATCGCGGCGGTCGATGAGCGTCACCTGATGGCCGCGCTTGGCGGCGATGCGCGCGGCTTCCATGCCCGACGGGCCGCCGCCGACCACCACAACGCGGCGCGGGGTTGCGGCCGGCGTCTCGTACCAGCGGCGCTCGCGACCCGTGACGGGGTTGCCGACGCAGGAGATGTGGAGACCACGGAACAGGCGGCCGAAGCAGGCCTGCTCGCAGGCGACGCACGGGATGACGGTATCGGCCTCGCCCTTCGCCGCCTTGGTCGGCAGGAACGGGTCGGCGATCAGCGGGCGCACCATGCCGGCCATGTCGGCATCCTGGCGCTCCAGCAGCTGCTCGGCCTCGTCGGCGGTGGCGATGCGGGTCGCGTGGATGATGGTGACACCCGGGCAGGCTTCCTTGATGCGGCGCGACACCGAGGCGTAGGGCGCGAACGGCAGGCCCATCGGCGGCTCGTGCAGCATGTTGGAAATGACGTCGCCGTCATTGCCGGCCGAAACGTCCACGAAGTCGAGCTTTCCGGCATCGACCAGCATCGGCGTGATCTCGCACATGTCGTCGACCGTCAGGCCGCCCGGTATGAGCTCGTCGCCCGAGATGCGGATGCCGAGCGGCACGTCGGGACCGATGCGCTCGCGCACCGCCGTCAGGATCTCGCGGGCAAAGCGGGTGCGGCCGACGACGTCGCCGCCATATTCGTCGGTGCGCTGGTTGGTGAGCGGCGACAGGAACTGCTGCACCAGAAGACCGTGGCCGCAATGGACCTGGACGCCGTCCAGCCCGGCCTTGATGTTGCGCTCAGCGGCATCGGCGAAGGCGGCGACCACTTCCGCGATTTCCTCGCGGCTCATCGGATGCGCGACTTCGCCGTACTTCATCTCGTAGTTGGGCGAAGCCGACCACAGCGGCGTCGGGCGCGCGGAGGTCGCAAAGCCCATGTGGCCGATATAGCCGAACACCTTGCCGCCATGGGAATGGACGGTCCCGGCCAGCTTGCGCAGCGGCTCGATGATCGCGTCGGAATAGTTGCAGAGGAGCCCCGTGATGCCCGGCGAGGACGGATGCACCTGCTGGGTGCCCAGCATGATCAGGCCGACGCCGCCCTTGGCGCGTTCGGCGTAGTAGTCGATGACGTGCTGGTTCGGCGTGCCGTCGCGCGGCATGCCGGTACCGTGTCCCGTCAGGACGATGCGGTTGCGGATCTCGCAGCCGTTGATCGCCAGCGGCCTGAACAGATTTGGGTAGTGACGCATTTGCGGTGGGTCTGCTGCCGGTTCAGTGGGAATTCAGGCGGGACAGGAAGGCCTGCAGGCGCGGATGCTGCGGATTGCGCAGGACCTCCTTCGGCGCGCCGACCTCGACGATCTTGCCCTCGGAGAAGAAGGCGACGCGGTTGGAGACCTCTTCGGCGAAATCCATCTCGTGCGTGACGACGAGCATGGTCATGCCTTCCCTGGCGAGCTGCTTCATCGCGTTCAGCACCTCGCCGACCAGCTCCGGATCGAGCGCCGAGGTCGGCTCGTCGAACAGCATCACCTGCGGCTTCATGGCGAGGGCGCGGGCAATCGCAACGCGCTGCTGCTGGCCGCCCGACAGCTCCGACGGGAAGCTTTCCGCCTTGTCACGAACGCCGACGCTGGCGAGCAGATCGTAGGCGAGTTCGATCGCCTCCTTCTTCGGTGTGCCGCGCACGGCGCAGGGCGCTTCGATCACGTTCTGCAGCACGGTCATGTGCGGGAACAGGTTGAAGCTCTGGAACACCATGCCGATCTCGGCGCGGTGCTTGCGCAGGATGCGCTCCGGAACGTGCGGGCCGCCGTCGCCGATGCGGTTGCCGTTGATCAGCACGACACCCTGGTCCGGCGGGTCGAGGTAGTTGATGCAGCGCAGCAGCGTCGACTTGCCGGAGCCGGACCCGCCGATGACCGACACCACCTCGCCTGGCTGGAGGGACAGGTCCACGCCGGCGAGGGCGACGATCGGACCGTACGCCTTGTGCAGATTGGTCACTTCGACCATCGGTGTGAGCGGTGAACTCATGTGCTTGTCCTTCAAGTCAGTAGCCGGCCTTGAGGCGGTAGCGGCGGCGCACATGGCGCTCCGCGGCGAACTGGAGGATGGCGAGCAGGCCGGCGATGAGCAGGTAGCCGACGCCCGCAAGGCCGAGGAAAATGAACGGTTCGAACGAGATCGAGGTCGCGCGGCTCGCCTGGGCGGTCAGCTCCGCCACCGAGACGAAGGAGGCGATCGAGGTGCCCTTCATGACGATGATCGCGCGGGTCATCAGTGGCGGGATCAGCACCGGGATCGCCTGCGGCAGGATGATGCGGCGGATGGTGTGGGCGTAGCTGAGGCCCAGCGCCTTGCTTGCCGCATATTGGCGCTGGTCGACCGACTGCAGCGCGCCGCGGATGTCCTCGGACATGTAGGCGACGGCCATGACCGTCATGCCGATCACCGCGGCGGTCACCGGCGACAGCCGGATGCCGAGCGAGGGCGCGCCGTAGAAGATGAAGAACAGCACCAGCAGCGCCGGCAGCATGCGGAAGATGTTGACGAACACCGCCAGCACCGTCTTCGCGACCGGAATTTTCGCATCGCGCACCAGCGCGACGGCGAGCGCGAAGGGCAGCGAGATGACGAGGGTCAGGATCGTCAGCCAGATCGTGAGGAAGAAACCCTGCCAGAGATCGGGGGCATAGGTGAGGAGCGTGTCGAGCTTCGACATCAGCCGGCCCTCCGGTTGCGGCGCCGGTCAGCCCAGCGTTCGCCGATCAGCTGGATGCAGAGCAGCAGACCGTCGAGGAACGCGTAGATGATCGCGGCAGCAATGAAGATTTCGAATGGCTTGTAGGTGACCGCGAAGACGCGCCGTGCGGCCGAGGTCAGCTCCGGCACCGCCACGGCGGCGCTGAGCGCGGTGCCCTTGAGGATTTCGGTGGCGTGGCTGACGAAGCCCGGCAGCGCGGCGGGGATCGCCTGCGGAATGATGATGCGCACCAGAGTTCGCAGCGGCGACATGCCGAGCGCGCGGGCCGCCTGCCACTGCCCGGCGGGCACCGAGGCAAGGCCGGAGCGGAAGATCTCCGCGAAGTAGAACGCCATGTAGGCGGTCATCGCCAGGAAGGCGGAAGCGAATGGCTCGAGCGTGATGCCGAGCTGGGGCAGGCCGAAAAAGCAGAAGAACAGGATCAGCAGCGGCGGCACGCCGCGCATCACCCAGCTGACCGACGCGATCGATGCGCCGACCAGTGGCCGGTTCGAGTTGGCAAGGAGGGCGAGCGCCACCCCGAACGGGGTGGCGGCCAGAAGAACCGCTCCGGTGAGCTTGAGGGTGGTCGCAGCCCCGGCGGCCAGGGCAGGCCACACATTCAGGAGAATGGAGAAATCGAGATCCACGGCCACCCGTCCCTGTTAGTAGCCGATGGCCTTCAGGCCCTGGACTTCGAACGAGTTGGGCGCATGCTTGCCGATGATCGCCTGCAGCGTGCCGTCGGCGCGGTAGTTGCCGAGCAGCGTGTTGACCGCGACCAGCAGGTCCGCCTCGCGCGGGTTGATGCACAGGCCCTGGGCGAAGGTCTGGACGGCAGGGCCGACGATCTTCAGCTGGTCCTTGTTCGGCGCGGTCTCGAGCGCGTTGAGGGCGTTCGACAGGTGCGTGGCAACGACGTCAGCCTGGCCGTTGGCGAGGCCTAGCAGCGACTCCTGGTAGCCCGGAAAGTCGATCGACTCGGCATCCGGGTATGCCTTCACGGCGCCCTCGAAGTAGACCTCGCCGCGAACGCCGCCGAGGACCTTGTCATCGCCGAGGTCGGCGAAGCTGTCGATGCCGGAATCCTTCAGCGTCAGGCCGACGGTGGCGTTGACCGCGGTCGGAGCCGTCATCAGGAACTGGTCGGAGCCGAGGCGCTCGGCCGTCCAGCTGCCGCCGTCGCAGGCGATGTCGAAACGGTTGGCGGTCAGGCCCGGCAAGATGCCGGCCCACTCGAGCTGGACGAATTCGGGCTCGAGGCCGAGGTCTTCTGCGAGCTTCGAGAACAGCTCGACATAGGAACCCGCGAGCTTGCCGGTGACCGGGTCGACATAGGTGCGCGGATGCGAGGCGCCCGTGGTGCCGATCGTCAGCTTGCCCGCGTTGACGAGATTCTTCAGCGGCCACGGCTTCGGAAGATCGGTGACGACCTGCGGTTCGCTGAACAGGTTTTCGGCGATCGAGGCGGCGTCGTCGGCAAGAGCCGGAGCGGCGGTGAGAGCGGTGCCCGCAACGAGCAACGAGAGAAGAGCACTCTTCATCATTTCTAGGAATTTCCCCTTGCTGGATATCAGCCCTGTTCCTGCTGATATTTTTATAATATACCACAAAAATGGCTGGTCAAATTGATAATTTTGATGGTATTTCAATACGTTAGGATGGATTGCCTACTGCTTAATCAGACACGCTTTCCGGCGCATGAGCATTACAACGCCGAACGGGTGGGATTTGCGGGAATCGCGATATTGCGCCGCACTTTGCGGCTGTGGATTGCGGCTGACGGAGCGTCAGAATGGCGCTCGTTTAGGCACCTTCACGGCCCGCTGCCTAAATCTTCATCAGCGACCAGACCCTTCGCCGGCTAATTTTCGCGGGGAGAGAGGGAGCCCGGTCAGGGCGCAGGAGAATCGGGCATGTGGGGTGAAGAGCGCGCTGCGCACCGCAAGCCTTGCCGGTGACACGCCACGCTCAATGAAACATACGGCCCGGATCCTCCCCCGCAGTGCGGGGGAGGTGACGCCGAAGGCGGCGGAGGGGGCTCGTGAAATGCCACCTGTGCAGGTCTGCGCCGAAAAAAGCACAGACTTCAGAAATGCCCCGCTCTGTCACGCCCCCTCCACCACCTTCGGTGGTCCCCCTCCCCCACATGTGGGGGAGGATCCGGCTGGATCGACCTCCGAGGTTCTGCTTCGTGAGCAATCGCTGCCAGTTATGCGCGCCGCCCCTGAAACGCACGACCCGGATCCTCCCCCGCAGCGCGGGGGAGGTGACGCCGAAGGCGGCGGAGGGGGCTCGTGGAGTGCCTACGGCGGGAGACCAACCGGACAGCTCGAACGTCGGCGAAAACGATGGCGGGTGCGGCTGTTGTCTACAGCGCCAGCATCTCCAGCCCGAGGCCGGCGGCGAGCGACTGGAACAGCCCCTGGCGCGTTTCCTCATTGTGGCGCGTGACCACGGCGCGGGCGGCGACGGGGTCGCGGCGGGCGATCGCCTCGACGATCTCGGCGTGGGTGACCCTCGTATCCTGGCCGGTCTGGCCAAGCTGGGCGCCAAGGTAAAAAATGCGCTCGAGCGCATAGAGCTGGCGCGACAGGTGCTCGGTAAGCCGCGCATTGCCGGCAGCTTCGGCGATCGCCAGATGAAACTCGCGGTTGCGGCGGAAACGGTCGCCGAGCGGCCCCTCGCCCGGCTGCGGCTCATCGCTGGCGATGAGCCGCAGCCGCTCGATCTTCTCGGGCGTCACGCGCAGGCAGGCGCGTTCGGCGGCTCCCGCCTCCAGCACCATACGCACCTCAAAGATCTGGTCCATGTCGGCGAGGGTAACGGGCGCCACCTGATAGCCGCGCCGCTGGAAGGAGCGAACCAGCCCTTCCTGGCGCAGCTGCGCCAGCGCCTCGCGCGCCGGCGTCTTGGAGATGCCGAAACGGTCGGCGATCTGCGCCTCGTTGAGATCCTCGCCGGGCCGGAGCCGGCAGGTGAGGATGTCGGTGCGCAGCGCCTCGCAAACCTGCTCGGTCAGCGACAGGGCGCGCGTCGATTTCGCTGTCCGGGTGGCGGTTCTTGTCACCTGAAGCTCATCGGCAAGGGGGATGCGCGCCCCGATGAAGGGGCGCGCACGGGATCAGTGGTTGCGCAGCATGCCGCCGTCGACGCGGATCATCGATCCGGTGACGAAGCTTGCCTGCTGGCTGGCAAGGAAGGCGACGACGGCGCCGAATTCCTCCGGCTTGCCGTAGCGACCGGCCGGTATGGTGGCGCGGCTCTCGGCCTCGATCGCTTCGAGCGAGGCGCCAAGGCGCTTGGCCTTGCCCTCGTCGAGCTCGCGGACGCGGTCGGTCGCGATGCGGCCCGGCAGCACCATGTTGACGGTCACGCCGCTTGCGGCGACTTCAGCCGCCAGCGTCTTCGACCAGCCGGCAACCGCGCCGCGCACGCCGTTCGACAGCGCAAGGCCGGGGATCGGCGAGATGATGCCCGACGAGCCGATGGTGATGATGCGGCCAAAGCCGCGCTCGATCATGCCGGGAAGCAGCAGGTCGGTGAGCGAGAAGATCGACGTCGCCATGTTGGCGAACGCGGCCTGCCAGGCGGCAGCCGACTGGCCGCGCGCCGGGCCGGCGGCCGGGCCGCCTGAATTGTTGACGAGGATGTCGATGCCTTCTTCGGCCATCTGCGCGCCGAGCGCGGCGACGGAAGCCGGATCGGTGAGATCGAGCTTGACGGGCGTCACGTCGAGGCCCTGCGACCACTCGGAAACCGCCTCAAGGTTGCGCGCGGCGCCGAACACCTTCGCGCCCTCGGCGGCGAGCATCCTGGCGCTTGCGGCACCCAGGCCACGGCTTGCGCCAACTACGAGGGCCTTGCGCCCGGAAAGACCAAAATCCATCAACCCAACTCCGCCAAACGCTTTTCCTGACGAGCAAGCAGCCGCTCGACCTCGGCCTGCGCGACCGGATCGAGTGCCGCACCCGGCTGCCGCTGCGCCGCCGAAGCGATCGCGCCGCGGCGCGCCAGAACATATTTGCGAACCGCAAGGCCGACGCCCGGCTGCTGCTCGTAGCGAACCAGCGGCAGGTAGGCGTCAAAGATGTCCTGCGCGCGGTCCATCTCGCCGCGGCTGGCAAGATCGACGACCTGCACCAGCATTTCCGGATAGCCGAAGCCGGTCATCGCGCCGTCCGCGCCTCGCGCGACTTCTTCCGGCAGGAAGACGCCGCCATTGCCGCAGAGTACCGAAATGCGGCGGCGGCCCTTCGCTTCTGCTTCGCGCAGCTTGGTGATCTTGGAAAGGCCCGGCCAGTCCTCGTGCTTGAGCATGACGATCTGCGGCAGTTCATCGATCAGGCGGCCGAGCAGATCGTCCGAAATCTGAACCGTGGTCGCGAGCGGGAAGTCCTGCAGCACCACCGGAACGTCCTTGCCGAGGAAATTGCAGGCCTGGCGGTAGTAGCCAAGGATCTGCGCGTCGGTGCGCAGGCTCATCGGCGGCGCGATCATCACGCCGGCAGCGCCAAGGTCCATCGCCTCGTGCGACAGGTCCGCAAGCGCTGCGAAGCCGGGCGAAGAAACGCCCACGACGACGGGCTTGCCGCTTGCGCGCTTCGTCACGCGCTCGATCACCTGGCGCGACTCCGCCGCGGTCAGCTTCGGAGCCTCGCCCATCATGCCGAGGATGGTCAAGCCATCCGCGCCGGCTTCGAAATAAAAGTCGGTGACGCGGTCGAGGCTGTCGAAATCCAGCGATCCGTCCGCCCTGAAGGGCGTCACCGAGATCACGAAGACGCCGCGCGCCGTTTCGTCGAGTAGTGCCATTGTCAGTCCTTTGCGCTCGCGCACAGCCTGCCGATGCGCCGCGAAAAGCGGCCGCTTTCAGCGCTGTCGAGAAATGTTGTCGCCGTACCGGACCCGTGCGCCCCGCAGCTTTACCTGCGAGGTGAAATGAAGACCGATGACGCGCGAACCTTGCGCACCCTTCGGACCGGGTCAGTCCGTCCACGCAGACAACACAACATATTGCACGTAATATATCAAGAAGGATTTCCAGACGAAGGGAGACGCAGCGTCAGCAGGCAGAATGCCCAGCAATTGTGCGGTGTTAGCCCGCATTTTGGGCTGCTTGCAGAGTTCGGGTGAGTCGGTCCGGCACGGCCACCTAAGTGCAGGGCGCGACCTGCGGGGCGCCAGCCGCCGCCGGGCACCACCTGCCATGTGGATGAACAACTGCAAGATAATCCGTGCGCTGCAAATATTTGCTTATGCAGGTTCATTCAGATATCACCTGATATGCTCAGCGTGCCTGCACGGGCACGGGCAGCGGGGGAGCTGCGGAGGGGACAATGAGAGATCAACAGGGGCAGCGAATGGCTACGACACCAGCACGGCGCAAGGCCGCGGGCGGCACTGCCGCAGCCAGGGCAACCGGCGGCACGGCGCGCAAGAAGAAGAAGGCGACGTCGCTCACCGAGAGCGTCTACGCGATGCTGCGCAAGGAGATCCTGACCTGCGCGCTGGCGCCGGGAACCGAGATTTCCGAGGCCGAGCTCGCCGACCGCTTCAAGATGTCGAAGACGCCGGTGCGCGAGGCGCTCGCGAACCTGCGCGCCGAGGGGCTGGTGCGTTCCTTCCCGCGCCGCGGCTATCAGATCGTGCCGGTCACCTTCGGCGACATGAACGAGCTGTTCGACCTGCGCACGATTCTCGAGGCGGGTGCGGCCGAGCTTGCCTGCAAGCGCATCACCGAGCCGGAGATCGAGAACCTGCGCAAGCTGGCAGACATTGCCTATGATCAGTCGGAGCCGCCGAGCCTCGAAAACTTCATCAAGGCCAACCGCGACTTCCACTTCGCGATCGCCAGGGCGTCGGGCAACGAACGTCTCTTCCAGCTGCTGGCGAAGCAGATCGACGAACTCGAGCGCTTCTTCTATCTCGGCGCGCGCCTGCGCGACGTCAGCACCGAGACGCAGGCCGACCACCGGCAGATCGTCGAGGTCCTGAGCAAGCGCGATCCGGAGGCGGCGCGCGACATCATGATCCGCCACAACGACATTACCCGCCAGGGCCTGTTCGAGGCGCTGACCAGATCGCAGGGCCTCAGCGCCTTCGCGCTGTGAGGCGCGGGGACTGCCTGCGGGAACCGGCGTTCCTTCCGCCAGGCGCGCACGACGTCTGGTTTGCGGACCGGGGTTGATCTCCGCCCGCGCTTGTCGCCTGTCAGATCACATACCATACCCCCACCCCTAACCCCTCCCCACAAGGGGGAGGGGAACGTTGGCAGCCGCCGAAGTATCAGAGCGAGCGAAGGTGGGGAGTGCCACTCGGCCACCGCAAAGCATCCTCTGGCTGACCCCCATTGCGTGCTAGCTCGTGACGCTCAGGCCCAAGAGCCTTGTCCCTTACAAACTAGAGCAGATTCGATTTAGTCCGGGTCATATCCCGCCGCCTCGAAGTAGTGCCGGCATTCCTGCGGGGTGAAGGCGGAGAGGCAGKCGGCGACCGCTGACCAGAGATCGTCAATGGTTCTGGCGGCGGCTTTTCTAAGCAGGGCCTTCAGCTTCGAGAAAGCCATCTCGATGGGGTTGAAGTCTGGGGAGTATGGCGGGAGGAACAGGAGCCGTGCGCCAACCTTCTCGATAGCCTC
>NZ_VLJG01000048.1:0-16493 GCF_007829415.1 Aminobacter sp. J44
AAGCGTCTCCCCGGTGCAGCCGATCTTCGAAGCGATCGAATTGATAGCTTCCCATTCCGAAGCATACTCGCCCCGGTGCTCCAGAACCATTCGAACCGCGCGCTCGCGCACTTCAGGTGAATAGGTATTGCCGTTCCGTTTCGTCATGATGGCTCCTTAATCTCAAGAGGGGGAGCCTCCGGCAATCCCGGCGCGGTTCAGTGCATGTCACTCATACTCAGCCTTCTGGATCCGCTCCAGTTCAGGCAACGGGATATGACACGCGATCCGACGAGTACCTGTTTGCTGCTCAGGTGGCGCTTCTTGATTGCACACTCCATCGATTCGGCGGGAACAGGCTGTGTGAAAGGGGCAGCCACGTTGCGCGATTGGGGCTACAAGTCCCACGCTACTATCAACCCGAAACAAATCGGTACGCTTGGGCTTCTGTCCTTCAAGTCTACGGGCCGCCCAAATGAGCGTTTCAGTATAAGGGTGGTACGGGGCAGTGAACAGCTGCGACGCGGGACCGTTTTCGCAGACCCACCCCCGGTAAAGCACAACGACGTCGTCGGCCAGATAACGCACAAACGGCAGTTCGTGTGTTACGAGTAGCTGCGCGGCACCAGAAGCACGACTCTGCTCCATTAGATACCTCGCCACGCGAACTTTCATAGAAACGTCCAAAGCAGAAAAGGCCTCATCCAGAACTAGGATATCTGGGTTAGGTGCAGTCGCTCGAGCAAGTGCAAGGCGCTGGCGCTCGCCTCCGCTAAGAGCCGTTATCCGCTTTGGAAGAAGGTCGGTCCTCAAGCCGACAGGTGACAAGAGTTCTCTCAGTTCCTGTTGTGAGGGCATCCGCCGCTCGTAGAGTTGAAAGGGACGCGCCAGTAACGTCAGAGCTCGTTTGCCCGGATGAAGTGATCCCGCAACGTTTTGGAACACAATCTGCAGCCGACGACAGATCTCTAACGGATATCGACGGAATCTACCAAGCTCTTGGCCTCCCAGCTTAATCGAACCCGTACTTGGGCGAAGCAATCCAACGATAAGCCGCGCTAGCGTCGATTTTCCCGATCCACTCTCCCCGATTAGTGCTGTAATCGACCCGCTTCTAACGTTGATCCGAACATCGTCCAACGCTCGCGACGCAACATTGCCTCTTGCCGCTAGAGTCTGAGAATAGGAGAAAGACAGATCGGACACCGTGAGAACATTGTCGCCCGCCTGCCTCGACTTCTTGGGGTGTAAAGCATTCGTCTCCTCGCGCGGGTTGAGCCCCTCAAGAAGCGCAACAGCTCTTACGCAGCGTGAACTCCTTTGTTCACCCAGCGTCAGGGTGCCATCATAAGCGCTGCACTCTGCTAACGCTAAATCGCATCTTGAACGAAAGGCACAGCCCTCCGTTGGAAGGGCGGCCTCCTGCCAAGGCGCGTCGATCAACGGCCTATCGCCGTCCATCCGCGGCACCGCGCTCAATAACATCTGTGTATATCGATGAGCGGGTTTCTGTAGGATTTGGGATGTAGGTCCCATCTCAACAACCCGCCCCGCATACATCACCGCTACTTTATCAGCGACATCAGCGACGGCTGCGAGATTATGAGAGATGATAAGTATAGAAAGATCTCTGTTGTTCTTAAGTTCCTGCAACAATTCGAGAACTGCGCTCTCGGTGCGAGCGTCCAACCCGGTAGTTGGCTCGTCGAGAATTATGAGCTTTGGGTCGCAAGCCAGAGCCATTGCAATACAAACACGTTGCTGCATGCCGCCGCTAAGCTCGTGGGGCAATGACTCAAAGATTGCCTCGGCATTCGGCAACCGAACTTCATTTAACAGCTCGATCGCACGTATCTTGGCTTCAGCCGTAGTCATACCTAGATGCAACCGCAGGCTTTCGCACAACTGTTTGCCAATACGCATGATCGGATTCAGTGCGGCCATTGGATCCTGGGCGACATGCGCAATTAGGTTCCCATAGATAGATCTAGGCGCATTTAGGAGATCCGTTTCCCCACAAAAGCGAATGCTACCAGAGACCACTTCCAGATTTCGAGCCAGATAGTTCAATACCGCCAAAGCGACTGTAGATTTCCCAGATCCTGATTCTCCAATAATGCCAATCGCTTCATTGGAACGGATCGTCAGGTTTACATCCTTCGCGAGTGGGCGAGCCCCAGGTGTCCCCTTGATGGAGATCGAGAGGTCGCGGATCTCGAGCACTGGGGTATCTTGAGGCACACGATCACCCATTATAATTACCTTTCAAGGCAGCATCGATACCGTCGCCTACCAAGTGTAGCGAGGCCACCAACGTCGAAATAAAGAGGATCGGGAAGAAGGCAGTCCAAGGGGCCTGAAGCATTTGAGGTCGCGCTTCAAAGATCAGCGAGCCCCAATCTGCCGCGGGCGGTTGAACACCCAAGCCGAGGTAGTTCAGAGAAGCCCCCAGTAGGATTGCGTAGCCCAAGCGAATACAGACTTCAACAATTATTGGGCCCAAGCAGAGAGGAAGTATTTCCTTCAACATTATATAGGTGTCCCGTTCACCTCGAGCCCGAGCAGCATCGATAAACACTGCATCCCGCAGAGCTAGAGCCGCGCCACGTACCACACGCGTAGTACGCGGGCTGTACACTAATCCAACAGCGAGAATAAGAGTTGAGAGATCGGGACCCGCTACTATGAGGATAAGAAGACCTAGCAGCACCGTCGGAAAGGACATGAGTACGTCCATGACCCGCATCAGCAGCTGATCTATCCAGCCTCCATAATAAGCAGCCGCCAGACCTACTGGAAGACCAATTAGAAGACACACAATCACTGCGCCGAAACCAAACGCCAACGTTATCTGGCCTCCAAAAAGCGTTCGAGCCAGAACATCGCGCCCGTACCGATCGGTCCCAAACCAGTGTGCCCAGCTTGGCGGTTTGAGGATATCCGAAAAGCTCATCGCCTCAGGCGAATAGGGCGTTATAAAGTCGGCAGTTGCCGCTAATACAAGATGGCACGTTAGAACTAACAGGGCCGTGAAAAGAATACGGTCACGTAACACGACACTAGCGGCAACCGTTAGTGGACCTGCAGCCAACCCTTTACTTTCGGTCAAGATATAAGCTCCGATCGCTTTACTCATGCTGTCATCGTCCGCAGGCGGGGATTCATCAGCCCGACAAGAATGTCCCCCAGCAAATTGCCGAAGACATAGAAGCTAGCGATTACGACAGCCGTTGCTTGGATAAGCGGCCAATCACGCTCAGAAACCGCGAATAGCATCAATCGACCAATGCCTGGAAAGACAAATATTTCTTCAACGACAACGATACCCCCGAATATCCAACCTAGATTCATGCAGAGGACAGTAATTGTCGGGACAAGAGCATTGGGAAGCACGTGCCGCACAAGAACCTTCCGCTCAGGGATTCCCTTGAGGCGCGCGGTCCGCACGAATTCCAGCTCCAAGGTGTCGATGATCGACGTCCTGGCGATCCGAGCGACATAGGCCATTAGGATAAGTGACAGGGAAAGTGCGGGAAGAGCTAGATGTGAGAGCGCTGGAAGGACGCCGTACCCAAAGCCCTCGTATCCCGAAGGAGGAAAAAGTCGTAGCAGACCGCCTCCAAATAAGAACACAAGCACGGTTCCTGTAACAAATTCCGGCAGTGAAGCCATAATCACAGATGTGGCCGTCAAAACGCGGTCCAAGCTGGTGCGTGCGCTTAAGGCCATTACTAAACCCATCAACAGACCACCGACGATGATGATCACCATCCCGACGAGCGTCAGTACGAGCGAGTTCCACAAGCGCTCAGCCAGAATGGGAGCAATCGGGCGCTGCATGCGCAAAGAGTCACCGAAGTCCCCGATCGCAGCGTTGCCCAGCCATGACAACAATCGAAGCGGAGCCGGACGATCCAATCCCAATTGTTTCGACAGGGACGCCACTGCCTCGGGAGTGGCGTCCATGCCAAGGATCATATGTGCCACGCTTCCTGGAAGCAGCTCCGTAACTGCGAAAACCAACACGGACACGGCAACCAAGACCGCCACGGAATAAATAAGGCGAGCTAAAAAAAAGCGTAGCATAGACTATCCAGGAGTTTACTTCTTAAGCCAGATTTCTTCGGCGGGGAAACTTATTCCAGGATCAGCAGAGTATTCTCTGACATAATCACGAAACGCGGTAATGTTATTTCTGAAAAACGTTATGACAGCGGGGCCATCCTCGGAGATTATTTTCTGAGCTTTGTGCAGCATTTCCCTGCGCTTATCGGTGTCCAGCTCGCCTTGCGCACCCAACAACAAATCATCAACTTCCGGGTTTGAGTAATAAAAATCGTTAAGGGAGCCTCCTTTATCCCTCGAAACAAAGAATGGAAGGATGCTTGTATCAGTGGTGGGTCGCGCGAACCAATTGTTTACGTATAGCGACTGCTTTTCCCAAATCGTGTTCAGAAAAACGTCCCACGTTACATTCTGAATATCAAGATCAAAGCCAGCCTCCCGTGACATCTCACGGGCCATTAGTGCGACGGGCAGCATACCTACGCGAGCGTCGCTAGTGTACAGGGTCGCCTTCAGGCCATCAGCATACCCTGCTTCAGCAAGTAATTTCTTGGCTGTCTCGATATCACGCTTAGGGGCGACTATGTCGGCATTGAAAAACGGATTGCTTGGGGGAAGGCTTTGGTCATTTGCGACGACGCCATGTCCACCCAAAACGGCATTGACGATCGCATCTCTGTCCAGAGTAAGCTTCAGCGCCTTCCGAACTAGTGGATTGTCGAACGGAGGCTTGTCCGAGCGCATGACGATCGGTACGAATGTACCAGTCGGAACCTCTTCAACAACGACACCATTAGCATCAGCAAGAAGGTCTACCTGATCGGGCCTAACCTGCATAATGATGTCAGTCTGCCCATCCTTTAGTGCATTAATTTCTGCGGTGGAATCCGGGTATACCGTGAACTGAATGCGGTCTACGCGCGGCTTACCTGCCTTAAAGTAGTTTGGGTTTTTTTCGGCGATTATCTTTTCACCAACCACAAACTCTTTCAGGACGAAGGGACCTGTTCCATCCTCTTCTGTATTGAGGTTCACGGCCACGTCCTTCGGGACAATTCTGGCATAAGGTAGCGCGAGGTTGGACGGAAAGTCCGCTATCGGCTGACCGAGAGTAAATTTTACCAAGTGTGTATCAAGGGCCTCAACGGCAGTAATTGGTCCCAGGGCCCCCCGACCACGGGAGTTTGTAGCAGGGTCAATGACTCTCGAAATCGACGCAACGACGTCCTCTGCAGTCAGGTCTCTACCGGAGTGAAACTTCACCCCCTGACGAAGGACAAAAATCCATTCGCGCCCCTCGTTCTCTGCAGTCCAGCTTTCCGCAAGGTCAGGATGAACGCGAAACTCCTTATCCACTGCAGTTAGGTTGTTGTAGAACAGGGAGGTGACAATCCACTCCTCCACCGACCCGGTGATAGGCGGGTCAAGCAATCGCGGCGAGCCAGCTACGCTCACTCTCAAAGTTCCGCCTTCGTAAACCTCTTCCGCGGAGCACACAGTGACTACCCCCGCCGCACCAAAAGTAACTACCACGCCAGCCAAAAACGCCCTGCGCGTGCTGGAGAAAATTCCCATAACCACCTCCCGACTAGGATGCTGCGTATATTTGATACGATATACAATCCACAAGTTCAAGCAAGTTTCTTCTGCATCTCGCTGAAACTGATCATATTCGCGCTCATTCGTTCCGCAATGTCAAATACCTACTAGACGACCGCGTCACATCCGGATAATATCAAATATATGATTTGTAGGCGATCCCTCGTCGGGGGGGGGGCGCCGCTTGAACGCGCGTTATGATTGAAAGCGGATATATGTTGACTGGCGACCTAAAATACCTTCGCGCCCCATTTGTTGCGAATGTTACACCGGGAATGAAGGTACTGGTGATTTCCGATTTTGCTCACGATCCTCGTGTATGGCAGGCGATCATGAGTGTCCTCACAGAATTGGGTGCTGACGCATCTCTCGCGATTTTCGACCCGCGGCCAGCAGATTATTACGATCCGCCCAAACCTGTCTGTGATGCAATGATGAATGTCGATTTAAATGTCCTTGTTGCCACAACAGGCATGCTTCACGCACCAGCAAGCATGGCAGCGCAAAAGGCTGGCATCCCAGTCATCTGCATGGATGGCGGAATGACCCTTGAGATGTTCCAATCGGGCGCAGTCACTGAAGATCAGCGAGAAATGGCGGTTCGTCACCATTATGTTGGAACAAATATCGTCGGCGTGGACGCCAAGATATGCCGCGTCACCTCAAAATATGGGACGGACCTCACCTATTCGGTAGAAGGCCGTATCTTTCCTCCGAGCCTTCCTGACGAGAATTTTGTTCCATACAAGGTCAACCATCTTTCGAAGACGAGCAGGCGCAAATCCTCCTTATTCCGTTTTCTATACCCAAACGGCGAGTTAAATATTTGCCCCGTTGAATTCTCTGCGAACGGCAAGCTCGTATTCGACCTGTGCATACATAAAATCGGCAGGATTTATGATCCCATAGAACTTACTATAGAGAGGGGTAGGATCATTAATATTGATGGCGGTGCGGAAGCTCACCTTCTGCGCACCTACCTTGAGCAACATGCAGACGACAACGGTTATATCTGCCCGGCAGAAGCGTCAATTGGAATAAATTCAAAAGCGCTGATACGCGGGGTGCAGCGCGAGGACAAGAATATACTCGGCTCAATGCATTTCGGGCTTGGAACGAATGTCGATGTGGGGGGGGAGATCATGTCAAACATTCACATGGATGGCGTCATATTGCAGCCCACTCTTTACGTCGATGGCGAGAAGCGGATCGAGGACGGTAAGTTTTTAAGGCCGGTGGACCGTCCGCTGAATGTCTAGGGCCGATTGGCAATTGTAGTCGGCCGCAGTGAATATTCTTCAAGCTTAGGAACATGCCAATGCCAACAGAATCCTTAGCACCAGTAACCTACATAAATCCCCCATCGGATCTGGAACCCCACCACGCCATGCTAGATCGTGAGCTGCCTGGTTTCAGGGCTGGGCTTGGTCGATCTTGGGGTAACTTCATTGCTGGTCGCCAGGATCAGGACGGAACGGCCTATATCTCCCGGAGCCCGATCAATACGGAGATCGTTTTAGGTACGTTTATTGAGCCCTCGACTGCGGCGATTACGCGGGCTGTGGCGGCTGCCCGGGGAGCGTCCGAGATATGGGGCAAAATGCCTTGGCAAGAGCGCCTTAAGCGACTCGCGGAAGTCAGGGAAATGCTCAATGGGCGGAAGTACGAACTCGCGATGGCCGTGATGCATGAAACCGGAAAAACGCGAGTAGAAGCGCTAGCGGAAACCGAAGAAGCCGTTGCTTTGCTAGATTACTATTGTGATCAGATGCAACGTCACGAAGGATTTGTAGAACCCTCAAATAGCGCGATGCCGGGTGAGACATCTCAGACATTTCTCCGCCCCTTCGGCACTTTTGGCATCATCTGCCCCTTCAATTACCCTGTTGCACTGCCAGTCGGTATGATTGCGCCCGCATTGGCCGCAGGGAATACCGTCGTGGCAAAATGGAGCCCCGCAGCAGGCTTGACCGGATCTATGCTCGCCGAGATTTTTTCGGCGGATCCCCTTCCCGCCGGGACGTTCAACTCACTCTGCGGGACATCGTCCGGACCCAGACTTGTTGAAGAACCAGGGGTGGATGGAATCGCATTCACGGGATCTCATTCCACCGGCATGGCAATTTTGCGAAAGATCGCCAGTGGTCCATTTATGCGCCCCGTCTTAGCAGAAATGGGAGGTAAAAACCCTACCTATGTGGCTCAGAGCGCAGATCCTTTGATCGCTGCGGAAGGTATCGCAAAGTCAGCATTCAATTTTCAAGGCCAAAAATGTACGGCGACGTCGGTCGCGTTTGTTCATGAAAGCCACTACGACACCTTTGTTA
The DNA here is from genome assembly GCF_007829415.1 of Aminobacter sp. J44. Classification (NCBI taxonomy): domain Bacteria; kingdom Pseudomonadati; phylum Pseudomonadota; class Alphaproteobacteria; order Hyphomicrobiales; family Phyllobacteriaceae; genus Aminobacter; species Aminobacter sp. J44. Next base: position 7,971 of record NZ_VLJG01000048.1, read on the forward strand.
CTGAGGTACTAAGGCGCGTTGAAGCGTTGAAATTTGGAGACTCCATCGATCGATCAGTGACCAATGGTCCGCTGATTAATGAAGTCGCCGTGAGACGCTTTGAAGAAGCAGCGGCGCACGCTGCGGAAGTAGGTACTTTACTTTGTGGTGGGACACGCATCCAAGGTGAGCTGTCTGCTGGTCACTTCGTCCGTCCAGCCGTCGTGACGAACCTACCAGAAGATGATTTACTCTTCAAAACTGAATTGTTTGCGCCCCTACTCATCGTGGCGCCCTTTATTTCCCTAAGCGAGGCAATCGACAGGGGAAACTCAGTGAACATGGGCCTGGCAGCGGGTTTCTTCGGAAACGACGAGGCCGAGCTTGTTGAATTTCTCAACCGCGCCCAAGCTGGTGTCCTCTACGCCAATCGTCGCAATGGAGCGACTAACGGTGCATGGCCAGGAATTCAAAGCTTCGCCGGGTGGAAAGGCTCTGGTTTAACCGGCAAGGGGGCGCTTGGCCCTCATTACTTGCCGCAATTCATGCGAGAGCAGAGCAGGACCATCTCTGGCTTCAATTGACGCGCGTGCCTTGGTCCAGTCCTAAAGAACCAGAGTGTTGATGCAATATGAGTCAAGAACTTGAATATGAGCTTGCCGAACAGGCGCTCAAATTTGCGCACAACCCACCCGAACCATTGTTGGCGCTGGCTGCTCGACATATCACTGACTTCATCGGCGTTTTTCTTGCCGGCGCTGAAGTTGAGGAGATGCGAGGGTACCTGCAGGCACTTCAAGTCGACGCTGGACTACGCGGTAGTGTGGAGGGGTTCACACTCAAGTGCGCTCTCTCTAGCAGCGCCAAAGCCTCATTTCTTGGCGCTGCTGCGCACATGCATGACTTCGATGACGACGAGCCCGCAGTGGCTGTAGGCCATCCGACGGTTGCTGTAGCAGCGGCAGCATTTAGCACAGCCGATCCTGACGCTGACACGAGAATGGTGCTTGCCAGTTATTTGGCAGGGATTGAAGTCATAAATCGACTTGGTCTTTGCGTTAATCCAGATCACTACAACCGCGGGTGGCACGCGACAGCTACCTTAGGTGCTTTTGGCAGCGCGGCAACTAGCGCGATATTGAGGGGAGCGGATGCGGGCCAGCTTGCAAATGCTCTCCGCTTCGCGGCTTCTTTCAGTTCTGGCTTGAAAGCTTCATTTGGAAGCACCGCAAAGCCAATACAAGTCGGTCACGCTGCTGCCAGTGGTGTACGTGCCGCAGCTATCGCAACCTCAGGCGTGCAAGCGTCACCCGGTATACTTTTCGGGAAAACAGGCTGGGTAGATATTCAAGGGGCCATTAACAAAGTTGTTGACGCTGTGGCGGGCTTTGGTTCCCCTCATGCCTTTGAAGAGCCAGGACTTAATATCAAGCTTTACCCTTGTTGCTCCAGTAGCCACACCGCGATTGATGGCATCATTGATATCATTAGCGCCCAGAAAATCGATGTGGATGATATTGCTTCAATCGACGCTTGGATTGGCCCAGACATCCCAGGCATTTTGATTTATGATTTTCCAACAACAGGCCTCGAAGGGAAGTTTAGTCTCCGCTATCCAATAGCGATTGCGGCATTGAATGGACGGATCACCCTTTCTGATTTTGAATCAGATAAAGTTAAGGCACCCAAGGTCGTAGAGCTTATGAAGCGGATACGGGTGCATATCGATCCTACCCTCCCTCGAGCTCCGGCTGGGGTGACACACTGCTCTCGCATCAAAGTAACGACCGTTGAAGGAGCGGTGAGCGAACGCTTCACCCTTCAGCCAAGAGGAAGTTCACTTCTTCCCCTATCAACCGAAGAGCTTTTCGAAAAGTTCGCCTTGTGCGCGGAAGGAGTTCTTAACAGCGGCGCGAAAGAAGCATTCGACAAACTAATGGCGATGCCAAACAAGTCTCAACTTATAGGCGTATTGGAAGCGACTAGGTTGCATCGATGACACAACGGTCCGTGCAGGGAGCAATTGGCGAGTTTGTCCAATCTGCGTCGGCAGATTGGCTTGCGCCTGCTCGATCCGCTGCGGCACTATCCATATGCGACACATTAGCTGTCGCCTTTGCAGCTCATAATACTCCTATCGTCCAAAAGGTCAGGCAGTTCGCCTCGACTGAAGCTACGGGATCCAAGGTGGTGCCTCTTTGGGGAGTGGGCGACGGAGCGCTTCCAGAGTTGGCCGCTCTATTTAATGGCGTGGCGGCTCACGCTTTGGACTTCGATGATGTCGCTACCGCTTGGCGAGGGCACCCTAGCGCCGTCCTGTTACCCGCGCTCGCCGCTGTGTCCTCCATCGCGGATGATGCAACCGGCTTGTTGGACGCCTACATTGTCGGCTACGAAGTTGGAGCAGCGCTGGGCCGCGCGATCATCAAGCACCACTATGGCATAGGCTGGCACTCCACCTCGACAATCGGAGTCATCGCTGCAACTGCCGCCTGTTGTCGTCTACTGAACTACAATCCCTCTATGACAGCTAACGCAATCGGCCTCGCAGTCGCACAGGCCGGAGGCCTGCAAGCAAATTTCGGCACTGACGCGAAGGCCTTGCAAGCAGGCTTCGCTTCGGCCGCCGCTGTCCGGGCAACCTTGCTTGCCCGCGTGGGCGTCACCTCTGGTGGTAGCGTCATGGAGGGGCCTGCAGGCTTCGAGTCACTTTACGGCGGAAGCTTGGGACGCTTGAACGCGGAGATCGACAGCTTAGGCAAGGCAGGGCCAGTGCTGGTCGGCGGCACAGAAATAAAGGTGTTCCCAACCTGTTATGCCACACATCGAGCGCTTGCAGCAGCTTCGAAGCTTCGATCAGGTCACTCTTTCACTTTAGAAGAAATAACTTCTATCAAAATTACAGGGACACCAGGAAGCCATACCCCCCTAAGAAATGCGCCACCTCTCTCGCCAGATGAAGCCAAATTTCATATCGCCACCTGCGTTGGTTTGATCCTCACAAAGGGTTCAATTAGTCTCAACGACTTTGCGGATGGTCGATTTGCTTCAGCTCCGGTGAAGCATCTCGCTTCTTTAGCCAACGTTGAAGAGTGCGACTTCGGAAGACCGGGACGCATCGCTCGTGTCTCCATCTCTCTAGGGGAGCGGACGATCGCGGCCGAAGTTGAACAGCTTCCGAGGGTAGACTGGACAGATGCGACGTGGATTCAAAAACTCTGCAACTGCCTGGCGGTCACATCCAAGTCTCAAAAAGATCGCTGCGTGACTCTCGCTTTGAATTTCGTCGGCGCAGGCTTTGAGCGCTGTGTTCACATGGGATTTGGTTTGCCGAATTAACATTTTTACTCGACGAGCCGATGAAATACTTGCGACACACCTAATACTTGTCGCTTCAGGGAGATAAACTGATGAATATGAGCGTATTGGAAAGATGCCGTGCGTTTGAAGCAAGCGGTATGCGGTCTCCGCTGAATCCCATTGTCCTCGAACGTGCGCAAGGCGCATACCTGTTTGACAATGAAGGTCGGCGTTATCTCGATCTAAGTGGTCTTTTCGCCGTCGCCAGCGTGGGGCACAACCACCCGGCGGTCGTGGACGCTGTAATTCAGCAGGCGCGCGACTTGATGCATTGCCCTTCCGCTAATCCCTCTCGTGTGCGAGCAGAGTTCTATGAGGCGGTGGCGTCCATTGCGCCGAAAGAACTAAATCGGATTTTGCCAGCGATCACCGGAGCAATGGCTAACGAGACTGCTATCCGTATCGCAAAAACACGTCGACCGCAGGGTGAGGTGATCACTTTTTCAGGCAGCTACTTTGGTCGGTCACCGGGGATAGTTGGTCTTGCTGGCAAGGCAAATTATCGCGAATCCCTGGGTATTCAAGCGGCTGGTCAGTTCCTTCCTTATCCTGCTACAGGAGAGACGGGATTCCGCTCCAGCAACAATGTTATTGAGACACTTAATTCCCTTGCAGGGCCAGCCGGTGGAATCGGCGAGATCGCTGCAGTAATTGTGGAGCCCGTTCAAGGCAACGGAGGCGTAGTTATTCCGCCTTCCGATTTTTTGCCCCGGCTTAGAGCGTTCTGCGACCAGACGGGCGCTCTTCTTATAATTGATGAGATCCAATCGGGTTGCGGCCGCTCGGGAAAGATGTGGGCATCTCAACACTTCAACGTAGTGCCGGACCTGATGACGATCGGAAAGGGGATTGGTGGAGGAATGGCGGTTGCTGCTATCGTAGGGAAGTCAGAATACATGACCTCTTGGCGACCTGATAGCTACAGTTCCACGTTTCTCACCAACAATGTGAACTTGGCCGCTGCTGTAGCCGCGATCCGGGTCATGCAGAATGAGGACCTTGCGGCACGTTCTGAACGTCTGGGCGCGAAGGCCCTAAAGAAGCTTCAACAGCACCTACAGAATCTTCCAAGCGTCGAGGAAGTTCGCGGTATCGGTCTATGGGTAGCGATTGACTTCGGGCTTTCCTCTGAAGGTGCGCGCATTGCGTCGTTGGTGCTTCAAGGGCTGCAACAAAAGGGAATAATCGCGGGGGGCGGAGGCTACGCCGGACAAGTAGTCAAGATCGCCCCTCCTCTCACGATCGAGGAGGCGGACTTGGAAGAGGGACTAGACACGATGATCAGCGTCGTACGCGATATCATCTGCGCCCCTCAACAAGAATACGCCTAAGAACTGGACCTCCGACTTCGAAGAAGCACATGATGGATACTTCCAAGGGTATAGTGCAACCGTCGCTGGCTGCACGCGCGTTTCGCGCGGGCAAATTTCGCCTCGGTGCAAGCTTCCGTTTCGGTCGGGCCAGAGGGGCCTTTTGCCATTCTGGATGGTGCCAGCAATGTAAAGTCGCGCTGAAGGACGGGAGTGTGGGCCTTGCCTGCCAGATCTCGGCGGATGATTTGGCACAACTGCGCCCCGATCCCCGGTGGAAGGGTGCAGTGTCATACGCGGCGCGGTTTATGCGTCCTTGGTTCCACGAAAAGGTGATCTTACGTCCGGCAGCTTTGCAGCAGTGGTTTCTGGGGTTCATCCGCCACGCATCCCGTGCCCTCCCCCTGAGCGCGCCGACTGGACGCGCGTCCTCACACGGCACGATCATTTGCGACGTCTTAGTTGTAGGGGCGGGAATAGCCGGCACCGCTGCGCTCGAAGCGCTACAAGAGCGTGGCGTCGATGCGGTAATTGTGGACGAAAGCGAACTGACCTTCCTGGACCATCGGCATAAGTTTGGAAATACAACCGTCCTCGGCATTTACCGGCGTGGAAATAATGGGGAATATTTCGCGCTTTGCGCAAAGCCGACCGGCACACTCGAAGTATTGTTTAATCGACTTGTTCTAGCAACTGGAACTTACGATCGCTTACTACCATTTCCGGGAAATGATATTCCAGGCATAATTGGCCTGCATGCATTTCGTAAGTTGTCAATGAGGGGGTTGCTCGCCAAAAATAAGACTTATGCGATCTACACATCCGAAGCGACTGCGCATGAAGCAAAAGAAATTGCGTCGGCAGCTGGTGTGCGATTCCTGTATGCTGCGGGATCGTCTAACCTACCAGATGATCTAGCTGACAATTGCCTAAAGGGAGTGCAGATCACTCGAGCGACAGGGAGAAGTCGACTACAAAAGCTCTGGTTTAGCAATGGCCGTAGAGCAAGATGCGACGTGCTGGTAGTTGGATACCAACAGCCCCGATATGAGCTCCAACTGCAGTCCGGCCAACAGTTAACTTGGCGCGGATCTGGATCTGCCATCGAACCCGCCGGAGAAGCTAATTTCCCAGTTTTGGTGGTCGGTGCCGCAGCGGGGGTAACCGAGAATATTGCAGAAGTAACACGATCTGATGTGCTTGCTTGGCTTTTGGACGGCCGAACTCCGAGACGCTATGCCTTCGAGCCACTCCCTGGTTGCGAAAACATGGATGATCAGACGATTATCTGTCCGTGCGAAGATGTCACTGTAGGCGACATCCGCCAAGCGCTCCGTGACGGATTCGGTGGCATCGAACATCTTAAACGTCGAACGGGGGCGGCTACAGGCCCCTGCCAGGGCAAATTGTGCCATTGCCTATTACTACAATGTCTCGCTGAGGGGGGGTATCCACCTGCCCTCCCGACGATGCGGCCTCTAATCCGCCCTACATCACTAGCCTCCTTTGCAGGAGGGATTGAAAATGACAAGTGATCAGTATGATGTTGCCATTGTCGGAGGGGGTCTCGCGGGGCTGGCACTAGCATATGAGTTATCCAAACGTCGCCGGCGCAAAATTGTCATCATAGAACGGAAGCATGTTGGCGCGGGGGGAACGAGTAGGAATATTGGGCGTGTACGCACATCCCAATTCTCAGAGCCACTCGCTCGTTATGCCAAGAGAGCCTTCGCCAAGCACGCACAGCTTTCGACAGAACTATCTTCGAATACACTGTTTTGGACTCCTGGATATGCACTTGTCTTCTATGATGAGGACGAGGTTGAAACCATCGATGGCATCCGCAAGATGCTTCATGCGATGGGACAAAAAACCGAGTACTATACGGGCCGAAAGGTGGTCGAACGACTGCCAATTTTAGACGGGGGTGCGCAGCCCGTTGCCACGTTGATTCGACCGGATGCTTGCATTCATCATGATTCTCTACAAAACGCTTATAAGCGACGAGTCCTAGCATATGGCGTAGAAATCGTTGAGAATACTGAAGTTGAAGCTGTGGAGAGCCAAAACGGCGCAGTTCAAGGGGTTGTAACCCAAGATCGGAGCTATAGATCCCCGATAGTTGTCAATGCTGCGGGCGGATGGTCCGGCGACGTCTCCCGTTTGGCGGGAATACAGGTCCCAAATACTCCAGTAAGACGCGAGGCGATCGTTACCGAGTCGTGCCAGCCCTATATGGACACGATGATAACATTTTACCGGCCCATTGAGGGATGGTTTCATCAAACATTGAGAGGCGAGACTGTAATTGGGGTGACAGATCCAAATGAACCGTTGGGTATGAACACTTCTGCATCCCCCCTCCACCTTCGCCGCGCTGCGGAACAGATACTCAGTAAGGCTCCTAAGTTGTCGGCATTGCGAGTTGTGCGTCAATGGGCGGGTGTGTATGACATGACACCCGATCGAAAGCCTATGCTGGGCTTTGCGTCGCAGCTGAAAGGGTTCGTACAATTCAACGGAGACAATGGTCGTGGCATAGCCCTGATACCATATACCGCGGAATTGCTTGCTGAATGGATAGATACTGATAGGCGGCCGGAGGCACTCACTGAATTTGACGCAAATCGTTATGTAGGAAAAGAGGATACGCCGGTAGTTCTTGGCGATTATTACGCCGCTTACCGTCGAAGCAGTTAGAGTTGGGGGCTTAATTTGGACACGCTAAACAAAGCACCCGCGACGAAAAGCGGTTTCGTGTATGATCGACTGCGCGCCGACATACTGTCCGGCGCGCTTCAGCCTGATCAAAGGCTTCGCCTTGCGGAACTTGCAGCGAAGTTCGGCATAAGTCAAATGCCAGTTCGTGAAGCACTACGCATGCTTCAGCGTGATGGCTTAATACTGATGGAAGATCACAGGGGGGCAACCGTTGCCAATGTTTCATGGAGGCGCGCCTTTGAGTTTGTGGATGTGCGTACCTACCTAGAAGTCTACGCCGCAGTGCAAGCTCTTCCATACCACACCGACAATACAATAACCCACATGCGAGATCTCTTGAATCGCATGAATGACCCAGGTGCCCTTCGTGACGCCGCCTATTACAGTAAGTTAAATCGTGAATTTCACACAATACTGTATGATCCTTGCCCAAACACGGTTCTCAAGCAGCAGATAGAGGAGTTGTGGAACAAGGTCTGGAACGTTCGACGCCTGTCCATTTTCAGCGTTGATAGAGAGAGATCACAAGGCGCTCAAGTGGAGCACCAAGCGATTGTTGAGGCAATACAGTTTCGAGACAGAGGTATGCTGGAAGAAGCGATGCATCGGCATCGTAATCAAACGCTTAGTACTTGGATGAAAATAGTGGAAGAATCTGAATCCAACGTAGCCTAAGAACCTGAACTTCCTAAAGAGGCATCTCCGGCTCTGACGTGCGCAACAAGATGCTGGAGGCGGCCGAGAACGCTTCCTCCGCGCAACCAAAGCTCCGCACTCCATCGAGCGTCTCTCGCACGATGGTTCGGCTCACACCGTGAAAGAGGCGAGGCTGTTTGCCCAGGCGCTTAATCCGACTAACCTGCTCCCCGTTTTGTCCGCGCCCATAAGTTAGAGCGGTTTTCGATCATTCCGGGTCATATCCGCACGAGCTGAAGTAGTTTGCGCATTCGTCGGGCTGGAAGATATCGACGAGTCTGCCGATCAGGTCCCAGAGGCCGCTGACGGTTCGCTCACCGATCTTTCGGAGCATGGCCTTGAGGCGCGAGAAGGCCTTCTCGATAGGATTGAAGTCCGGGCTGTATGGCGGGAGGAAGCGCAGGGTTGCACCGGCGGCTTCAATCCTGTCCTTCACGGCGGCCCGCTTGTGGCTGGA
>NZ_VLJG01000049.1:0-16411 GCF_007829415.1 Aminobacter sp. J44
GTCTTTGAGGCAGGGTTGATGCTCGCCGTTAGTCTCGGCCGCAAGATGCTCCTTCGTTCCCAAAAATCTGCTCCATATACGTTGCTCCTTCGTTCTGGTTTCAGCGCGTCGTGGCGCGCGGTGCCGCGGGCGGAATCCCTGCGTGCGATTACGGAGTCGAGGGACGGACTCCGAGTGTCAGTTCAAAATGGGAGAATGGTAGGCCGACCGTCGGTGGTCGGGTTGAAGGTTAAACCTTGCCTGCGCGTGGGCGCAGGGCCACTCGGGCCCACTGGCCGTCATGGCTGTTTTGCCGGCTGGCGCCGACTTATGCCCCCGACGCTACCAACATCGCGGGGCGAGCAGCCTGATTAGACAGGTATTGTCTGGCTGCCATAACAATGACTTTGCGTCAAGTAGTGTCTAACACTCTATCGTTTCTTTTACTCAACACGGCCTGTGCGATAACGCCATCTGCGACGATGCGATTTTCTTTCAACCACACCGCAACGACGACCCATCCCCAAGGGATTGGGTCGTCATCGCAGCTGTTTTTGCGACGATTGCGACAACCCTTTGCGACGACGCGTTCTACATCGTCGCAACTGGTCTCAGGAATTTTCGTGGATGCCTGCTTACAGGATCAATTTCCTCGGCGACCTCAAGCTCGCCGATATCGACCCAGGCGCCCAGCATCGCCTTTGCCTCGTCCCGGCTAGTTGCCAGCCCGGCCTCAAGTAGTACCTCGCCCGCCCACGGTTTCCCTTTGGGATCGGCCTTGTAGCTACTGGCCGCCAGTCGCACCTTGATGCCGGCGAGTGTTTCCGGAGAGACATGTGCCACCACGTTTCGTCGCTGCTCTGCGGCTTGCTCGGCAAGGTCTTCCTGAGAAGGCCAGCGCCAAGGCTCCACTACGCCAACTTCGTCTCCGGCCTGACCAAGCCCTTTGCCATTACCCAAGGGGACGGAAACGATACGACGCCACAGGCTCTTTCCAACGGCTACAAGGTTCACCTTTCCAAAGTCGATCCTGAAGTAACCCGCTGGCGATTCCAGCCCGACCTTCTCCGCCTCAGCCTGCGACATCGCGTTAAGAACGCGCATACTCCGCACCTTATCCTTCAACGCGCCGCCGCCACGGGCGCTATCCGCAGTCGCCTCGTTTTGTCCTTTGACTACGTGATGGATGACCTCGACGCAGCAATTCGCCCGATCAGCAACTTCGGTCCAAGCCTTTGCGACCCGCTGCATAGCACTGTTGTCGTTTTCGGGGACTTCGTGCGTCGAAACGAGCGGATCAATCACCACAACATCGATCCGACGGCGCTGAATTTCACTCACCATGTCGTCAATTACAGGCTGACAAACTTTAAAGCCTCGACCCTCCTGGCGCATCACGACAAACTCTTGATCACGGCCCGAATCGGTGAAGAGCCTGTCGGCAATCTCGTCGGCGGTAACGGCGAAATGCTTTGCCGCCGCGTGGAAGCGTCGGTCGATCTCATCCTGCGGATCCTCTGCATTCACATACCAGACGCGTAGAGGCGACGTGCGCGAGCCATCAGGGTCGAGAAGCGGTCGTCCTGTAACCATAGACAGGACCTCGGGGATGGCATGTGCAGACTTACCGCCACCGCCAGCGCCTACAGTCGATGTCAGGTAACGCCTGATGTAGTGACGACCATACAGCCATTCACGCGGTGGGATGGTGGCGGGATCACGAAGAACAAAAGGACGAGCCGTTATGGGCTTGTCCTCAGGAAGGACGACCTCCAACCCATTTACCGTTCGAAAAACGGCCTCATCGGCCGCGTTGATGAATATTTCGCCGGCGTCTCTGCCAATCACCACCGCGCTCAAGCGGTCAGCATGAAGAATGCCGCCAAACTCTCTCTGCAGACGCCGCAGCCGCTCTTCTCCGCGGGGCGCATTATCATTCGCTGGTTTCAGCGGAAATATATCCTCACGAAGCTTCTGCGCTGCCTGCGCCACCATACCAGGGTCACGCTTTTGCGGCTCGGCGCCTATATCGCGCGCGATGATAGCTTCGGCGATTGCCTCGTCGTCCGCCGAGCCCGCAATCCGCCCGTGCTGGACCTGGCCGTCGTCGTCCACCCACAACAAGTATGACGTATCGCGGGCGCAGCCGTCGATTCCGTCGACCGACACCGCAACACGTCGTGCGGTCTGATCGTCATCGGGCCATTCGTCAGCGGGAAGGCTTTCGAAAAACTCCGGTGCGGCGCGTTGCCAGTCCGGTGAACCGTCCTCCTTTGCTGGCSCGAGGACGACATTTGTTATGCAATGGCCGTGATCCCACAACCGGTCGCAAAGGCCGAATATGATGGCTTCCCGGTCTCGAGAGGAAATGGGCTTAGGCTGCGGAAAGCTTGTCATTGGCTGTACGGCCTCCCAATGCCGCCATTGCAGCGGCGGTCAGTTCTTTTGCGAAATCCGGTGTGAAGGTTGCGCATCGCTTACCCGCGACACTTGGCGCATACGTAAGGTGGGTACCGTCTGGAGCGCGTAGCAGACGAAGATTGTAAAGGCGAAGCCGTCCCTCAACCTCGACATCGAAGCGCGCTACGCAGGGAAAGCGCTCGGTGTTGGCGTAAGTTGGACACGGCACGATCGAGAGGATTCTCACTGATCCCTCCTATCAAGCCGAATTTTTGGGTGATTCCGATTCGCAGAGCAGCACGGATGCAGAACATTCGCGCTACTGCTTCGGGACTTTTCCGGGAGTTTATGTTGCGGAACAGTCGCTTTGAGCGCCTTTCGTTCCGTTTTCCACCAAGCCGATAACAACCGGCAAGGAATAAACCCCAAGGATATCAAGGAGAAAATGGTCGGAGCGGCGGGATTCGAACCCACGACCCCTTGACCCCCAGTCAAGTGCGCTACCGGGCTGCGCTACGCTCCGAACCGTCGGAACCCCTACAGATTGCGGCCCCGCTAGGCAAGGGCATTTTTCGACGAGCCAACGGAAAAAGGCTGCAGGTCCCGGGAATTGTTACAAAAGAGAACAAGATGGCGCGTCCAGTCATCGGCGAATGCGCCGCCGCCCCCATGCCGGCCCACGAGAGCCCCGCCCTCGGGCCGTTCGGCAACATCTTGCTACGGTTAGCGACAAAAACAAAATACCCTTCCAAACTGCATCCAAAACGACCTGTACAGTTCCGCTCGAATTCTAATCGATATAGCTGCCGCTACGTTAATCACTTTTTCTAAGAATTAATTATCCATATTGGCACCAACACCAACTTTACTATAACGTTTGGACGGGGTTACTGCGACGTGGGACGAGAAGCATGGGCCAGATCGAGAAGAATGCGCAGGTTGAAGACATCCTGACGGGCGTCGCGCGCACGCTGCATCACTGGCGTCGGCTTGAACGCTCGCTGCTTGACGTCCTGTCACGATGCATGGACGCCCGCGACCCGGGCGCGGCGGACATCGTGTGGGAGAACATCACTCCCTTCCCGCAGAAGCTCCGTGCCATGTCGGACATGCTCAAGCTGCGGATCCACGACGACATGGCGCGGGACCTATGGACCCAGCTCTCTCGCATGGTTTGCGAACACAGCCGCCTGCGGCTGCAGCTCAGCCAGTACCAGATCCAGCGCGTCGATAACGCACCGCGGCTTGTTCTCAAGACCGGGGATGAAAGCGTTATCCAGCTTCCCTCGGCGCGGACCGCGCAGCTTGAGGAATGGGATCCGATCTTGAGCAGCGCCCTGGAGGCAGCTCACGCGGCAAGCCTGCCAAGTGGCTATACCGCCGTCGAGATCGACGACATCGCGCAGGTCATTTCCGACCTGGCCGACAACATTTCCTGGTACAGCGACTGGGTGATCGAGTACGGGCACATACCGTCGGACTACGCACCGCCGCCACCACCGCTGATCAACGCCATGCTCGGCGAGCTGCAGTCGCAGGCAGTCAGCGGCAACAGCCAGCCCGCCTATCTCACCTGATCGAGCAGGCGCTTGCACTCAAGCAAATCGAACAGCGCTTCCTGAAGCAGCGCGCGGTTGTCGCGTGACAGCCGGCTGTCGTCGGCCCCCACAGGACCATCCTCGTCGCCCTTCACAAGGCCGAAAAAACGCCGCCCGGGCTTCACTCGCGGCTGGCCGACCAGCATCTCGCTGTCGAGGCGGGCATGCTCCTGTGCATGCTCTTCCTCCGCAGCTGCCTCTGCCTGGCGCCGTTTGGTGATGACATCAATGGCCGCGACATCACCATTGCCGACGGCGACAAGGAACTGCACGCCGTTCTCGCGCAGCAGCTTCTGCACGCCCTTGATGGTGTAGCCCTGCTCGTAGAGCATGTGGCGGATGCCCTTGATGAGCTCGACATCCTGCGGCCGGTAATAGCGGCGGCCGCCCCCGCGCTTCATCGGCTTGATCTGCGTGAAGCGCGTTTCCCAGAAACGCAGCACATGCTGCGGCAGGTCGAGTTGTTCGGCTACTTCGCTGATCGTGCGGAAAGCGTCCGGGCTCTTGTCCATGGCATCAAGCGCTCCGATTGTACGAATCGTACGATATCACAGCTACTTGGCTGCGGTCATTCAAGCAATGTGCCCGCCCGAAAGCAAAAAGGGCGCTACTTGCGCCCCTTCTTAGCTGCTTCCTGATGCGCCTGGAGTATGCGCTGTTTCAGCACATTTGACGCCTTGAAGGTCATCACCCTGCGCGGCAGGATCGGAACTTCCTCACCGGTCTTCGGATTGCGGCCGACCCGCTCGTTCTTGTCGCGCACCTGGAAGGTGGCGAAGGACGACAGCTTGACCGTCTCCCCGCGCACGATCGCCTCGCAGATTTCGTCGAGCACCATCTCGACAAGCTGGGCAGATTCCGTGCGCGACAGGCCAACCTTACGGTACACGGCCTCGGCGAGGTCAGCGCGTGTTACTGTAGTTCCCCCCATCGGGTCGTCCAACCATCTCGAAGTGTTGAAAAAGGCTCAATATTCCGGGACGTTAAGGAATAGACCAGCCGAGGTCAAGCACCCCGCGCCTACAAGTTGTAACGATTCAGGTGGCTGCTGCGCGATTTACCAGCGCAGCAGGACCGCACCCCAGGTGAAGCCACCCCCCATCGCCTCGAGCAGGACGAGGTCGCCCTGCTTGATCCGGCCGTCGGCAACGGCCGTGCCGAGCGCCAGCGGCACCGAGGCCGCGGACGTGTTGCCGTGCTGGTCGACGGTGATGACGACCTTCTCCGGGGCAATGCCAAGCTTCTTGGCCGAGGCGTCGATGATGCGGCGGTTCGCCTGGTGCGGGACGAACCAGTCGAGATCATCGGCGGTGATGCCGCCCTTGGCAAATACGTCTTCGATCACGTCTGTGATCATGCCAACCGCGTGTTTGAAGACCTCACGGCCTTCCATGCGCAGATGTCCGACCGTGCCGGTGGTCGATGGGCCGCCGTCGACGTAGAGCTTCTCCTTGTGGCTGCCGTCAGCGCGCAAGCTGGACGCCAGGACACCGCGGTCGCCGATGCCGCCCTCGCCTTCCTGCAGCTCCAGCACGATCGCGCCAGCGCCGTCGCCGAACAGCACGCAGGTGGTCCGGTCCTGCCAGTCGAGGATGCGCGAGAAGGTTTCGGCGCCGATGACCAGCGCGCGACGATGGTTGCCGGCGCGCATGAGAGCGTCCGCCGTAGTTACCGCATAGACGAAGCCGGAGCAAACCGCCTGCATGTCGAAGGCAAAGCCGTGGTGCATGCCGAGCCGGTTCTGGATGTCGACCGCCGTTGCCGGAAAGGTGTTGTTTGGCGTCGAGGTCGCGAGCACGATCAGGTCGATGTCGTCGGGTGTCAGGCCAGCATTGGCGAGTGCCGCGCGCGCAGCCGCTTCACCGAGCGAGGCCGTCGTCTCGTCCTCTGCCGCAATATGGCGCTGCGTGATGCCGGTGCGCTGGACGATCCACTCATCCGACGTCTCGACCATCGTCTCGAACTCGGCATTCTTCATGATGCGGCGCGGCAGTGCGGTACCTACCCCGCGCACGACTGATCTTAGCATGTCCTACAAATCCTCACTGACGGCGTCGTCGCCTGCCACATCACGCTTGCCGGCACTGCCATGGAAAGCCTCGAGGTCGCGCCGGATGGCATCGACCAGCTTGCTTCGTCCCATGTCGTAAGCGAGCTCCACGGCAGCGGCGAAACCTTCGTCGTCTGCCCCGCCATGGCTCTTGACCACGATGCCGTTCAGTCCGAGGAACACGCCGCCATTGGCGCGGCGTACGTCCATCTTTTCCTTGAGGCGCCGGAAGGCATCCCGCGCAAATATGGCGCCGATCTTGGACATCAAGGTGCGCGACATCGCCGCACGCAGATACTGTGCGATCTGCTTGGCGGTGCCTTCTGCCGTTTTGAGGGCAATGTTGCCCGCGAAACCTTCGGTCACGACCACGTCAACCGAGCCCTTGCCGATGTCATCACCCTCCACGAAGCCGTGGTAGTCCATCGACTTCGGGTTGGCCTCGCGCAGCAAGCGCCCCGCTTCCTTGACCTCTTCCTGGCCCTTGATCTCCTCGACGCCGACATTGAGGAGGCCCACCGACGGTCGCTCGATGCCGAAGATCGACCGCGCCATCGCCGCGCCCAGAATCGCAAAGTCGATCAGCTGGTCGGCATCGGCGCCGATGGTGGCACCGACGTCGAGTACGACGCTTTCACCGCGCACGGTCGGCCAGATAGCCGCGATCGCCGGTCGCTCGATCGAGACCATCGTGCGCAGGCAGAATTTCGACATCGCCATCAGCGCACCGGTGTTACCGGCCGAGACGCAGACGTCGGCATCCCCGTTCTTCACCGCCTCGATCGCCTTCCACATCGACGACTTGTAGCGGCCCTGGCGCAGCGCCTGGCTCGGCTTGTCGTCCATGCGGACAGCGATCTCGCAATGGAAAAACTCGCTTGCCTTCTCGACGCGCGGATAGCGCGCGAGCAAGGGCTTCACCGCCTCCTGGCGGCCGAAAATGAGAAAGCGGACATCCGGGCGGCGCTCGGCCACCTTGTCGAGGCCGGGAATGACAACCTCCGGCCCGTGGTCTCCGCCCATGGCGTCAATCGCGATGCGTATCAAGTGCTGGTTCGTCTCGTATCTGGTCCCCGGGCGACGGGGAGACTGGGCAAGTTCGGGCGAAAATAGCGGTTTTGGATCGCCGCACAACCGGATTTAGCAGCGATCCGCTGAAATCAGGACTTCTTCTGGAGTGCTTTCAGCTTCTCGTAAAGGGGGCCGCGCGGCGCGTCCTCGTCGTCTTCGACGGACTTCACCTCAGCCCCCGGCTTGCGCGGATAGGGATCGATACCCATCGCGAAGAACTCCTCGGCGAGATGGCCGACATCAACGAAGTCGCCGCTGAACGTTTCAGGACTGTCCTCGCCCTCGGCGTCGAGCAGGATCTCACCCTCGATCGAGCGAACGGGAATGGCGAGCTTCGAGCCTTCCGGCACGTAGAGCCCGCTCACCTCCTCGTCGACGACCTGTTCGACCGGCTCGAGCGTGACAACGCAGTCCTGGACGATGTTGGCGACGACCCGGCCGGCGACCTTGACGCCGCCTTTCTTCCAGGCGGTCACATTGAGCGTCGCCTTTAGCGCATCGACCGAGCGCAGCGCATGCTCCTCGGCGAGCTGCTCGCGCTGCTCCTCATCTGCCTCGATGGTCACTTCCAGCCCGTTCTTCGGCAGGCGGGAAACCTGCACCTTGTGGCTGATGGGGCTGACCTTATCTTCAAACATCCCGCAATTACTCCGCAACGGGGAACTGGATGCGCCCTGCAAGCAGCTCGGCCTCCGGCTGGGAGGCGAGCGACTCGGATGCGCGCTCTATATAGGAAGCCAGATGGCCAACTTGAGGCCATGGCGAATTTCTTTGCGGCATGATGTTGCGCGACAGCGCGGCCATCAGCGCGTCACGGTCCTTCGCCGCCAGCGCGCGGCCATAGGAGTCCGCGCGGCCATAGAACATCTTCGCGAGCTTCTTCATGCGCTTCGGCACACCCGTGTCGCCGATGCCGAGTTCGCGCAACGAATGATCCACGTCCTTGAAGAACTCGTCGGTGATGTCCTGCGCCAGATGGAGAAGCGGGGCGGAGCCGCCGCGCGTGCGCT
This sequence comes from Aminobacter sp. J44, assembly GCF_007829415.1. Taxonomy (NCBI): domain Bacteria; kingdom Pseudomonadati; phylum Pseudomonadota; class Alphaproteobacteria; order Hyphomicrobiales; family Phyllobacteriaceae; genus Aminobacter; species Aminobacter sp. J44. The sequence continues at coordinate 8,109 of NZ_VLJG01000049.1, forward strand.
CGAGGAACAGGAACATGTGGATCGAGATCATCTCGTAGCGGCCGATCGGCGTGTCCGGCACATCCCACTCGGCGTAGAAACGCGGCTGCCGCGCGGATGCCACGATTGCCTCATAGAGCGAGTCCGTGACCTCGCGATTGGAGTTGCGGCGGAAAGCCCGCAGAAACTTGAACATGGCAAATGGCTTCCGGAAGGTTTCGGTGCGCAGCGCGGTTGCATCGCTTTGAAAGCTGGTTTACCGCTTTTGCCGTCCGGTGCAAGCCGTTCACGGAACACGAACTGATGGAGTTATTGGTGCGATCGCGTAACATCAAAGCGGGTGGCGTATTTGCGGTTGCCGGCCTCGCCGTTCTCCTTGCGGGCTGCAATGCAACCAACAGCCTCCAGTTGACGCCCAGCGAGACGCTGACCCACGGCTACGTCATCGACCAGGCGATGATCGACATGGTTCCGGTTGGCTCGAGCCGCGAACAGGTTCTGCTTGCACTTGGCTCGCCTTCCACCACGGCGACCTTCGATAATGAAGTTCTTTATTACATCTCGCAGACCCGCAAGCGCCCGATCGCCTTCATGAATCCCAAGGTCGTCGACCAGCAGGTGCTGGCGATCTACCTGAATAAGGAAGGCCGCGTCGAAAAGGTCGCGCACTACGGCATGCAGGACGGCAAGGTGTTCGACTTCATCTCGCGCACGACGCCGACGGGCGGCAAGGACCAGAGCTTCATCGGCCAGCTCATCACCGGCGTTGCCGGTGGCGCACCGCAATTGCCGAGTGCCGGCCGCTAAAGCAAGCACCGGCCAGATACAGCAAAGGCGCGTCACCGACGCGCCTTTTTTTGTTGCCTGACGGCCCCTCGCCTATCGCGGCTCGCGCGAAAGCCCCTTGTCCGCAAGCTCGTCGAGATACGCCTGCCAGCGGGCTTCCTTTTCGTGCCCGAGTTCGTGAAAGTAGCCCCAGGTGTAAATGCCGCTGTCGTGGAAATCGCTGAAGGTGATGCGCACTGCGTAGTTGCCCACCGGCTCGATCTTCGTGATCGTGACATCCTTCTTACCGGGGACCGTCACCCGCTGGTCAGGCGAATGCCCCTGTACTTCTGCGGATGGCGACAGAACGCGCAGCAGCTCCGCAGTAAACTCGAAAGGCTGATGGCCGGGAAAGGTGACTGTCAGCAGGCGCCTGTCCTTCGACACGCGCAGCTCGCTCGGGGCACTCATCAAATAACCTCAATACAATGCATACTAGTGTGAACTTAGCCTGCGGCTCGCCGCCTTGCCAGATTGATGCTGCGTGTCACCCTTGAATTAGCTGGCGGATTGTCCGACATTGATTGAAACAGGAGGCGGTGCCGCAAGGTGACAAGCGCACATCGGCGGGCGGAGAATGCGTGATCCAATGACGTTTGGCAGCGGCAACATGATCGATCCGTTCGGGCGGTCGATCACCTATTTGCGTGTCTCTGTGACGGACCGCTGTGATTTCCGCTGCACCTACTGCATGGCGGAAGACATGACCTTCCTGCCGAAGAAAGACTTGCTGACGCTCGAGGAGCTTGAGCGTCTGTGTTCCGTCTTCATTTCCAAGGGTGTGCGTAAGCTGCGCCTCACTGGCGGTGAACCGCTGGTGCGTCGCAATGTGATGCATCTTGTCCGCGACCTTTCCCGCCACCTCAAAACGGGTGAGCTGGAGGAACTGACGCTGACGACAAACGGCTCGCAACTTGCGCGCTTCGCCACCGAACTTGCCGACTGCGGCGTTCGACGCATCAACGTCTCGCTCGACACGCTCGACCCGCAGAAGTTCCGGGAGATCACCCGCTGGGGCGACTTCTCGAAGGTGATGAGCGGCATCGACGCAGCACAGGCTGCCGGCCTCAAGATCAAGATCAACGCGGTCGCGCTCAAGGGCTTCAACGATCAGGAGATCCCGGACATGCTGCGCTGGGCGCATGGCCGCGGCATGGACCTGACCGTGATCGAGACCATGCCGATGGGCGAGATCGACGCCGACCGCACGGATCAGTACCTGCCACTGTCAAAGCTGCGAGCCGACCTTGAGCGTCAGTTCACGCTCACCGACATTCCCTACAAGACTGGCGGCCCTGCCCGCTACGTCGAGGTCAAGGAAACGGGGGGGCGTGTCGGCTTCATCACCCCAATGACGCACAATTTCTGCGAAAGCTGCAACCGCGTTCGTCTCACCTGCACCGGCACCCTCTACATGTGCCTCGGCCAGGAAGACGCAGCCGACCTGAGGGCCGCGCTCCGGGCGTCCGAGGGCGACGAGGCCGTTTCGCGCGCCATCGATGAAGCGATCGGCCGCAAGCCGAAGGGGCATGACTTCGTCATCGACCGGCGTACCCGGAAGCCTTCCGTCTCCCGCCACATGAGCGTTACCGGCGGCTGAACGCGGATGGCCCATTCGTTGGGCCTATCTGTCCGTTGCAGAATGCCAGGAGACGCCCTACTCCTTCCGCGTCTCGGCGTTTTCGGAGCCTGCCTTGCCACTCTCCCCCAATACGCGCAGCGCGATCTTCATGATTGTCGCTATGGCTGGCTTTACGATCAGCGACGCCATTTCGAAATATGTTATCGGTCCCATGAATGTCGGCCAGCTGCTCTTCGTGCGCGGCTGCGCGGCAACGCTGCTCATCGGCCTGCTTACCTGGCACCAGGGCTTCTTCCGAAACTGGAAGCAACTGCTGCACATGAGCGTGCTGTGGCGCGGCATCGGCGAAGTCGGCGCGACCATGACCTTTATGGCGGCGCTGTCGCACATGCCGCTCGCCAACGTCCACGCGATCATGCAGGCTCTGCCGCTGGCCGTGACCATGGGCGCGGCACTGTTCCTGGGCGAAATGGTCGGCTGGCGCCGCTGGCTGGCAATCGCCGCCGGCTTTACCGGCGTGATGATCGTCGTGCGCCCCGGCATGGAGGGCTTTAACGCCTACTCCGTTCTGACGCTTATCTCCGTCTCGTTCTGCGCCGTGCGCGACCTTGCCACCAGCCGCATTCCGCGCGAGGTGCCATCCATGCTGGTTTCGACGCTCACCGCAGCGATCGTCACCATCGCAGGCGCAGTCATTATCGTCCCGCTCGGTGGCTGGCGGCCGATGAGCGGCTTCCACTTCTCGATCATCATGTCGGCAGCGGTCGTGCTGCTGTTCGGCTACCAGTTCCTTATCATGTCGATGCGCGAGGGCAACGTCTCCTTCGTTGCACCCTTCCGCTATACGGCGCTGCTCTGGGCGATCGCACTCGGTTTCATCGTCTTCGGCGATATTCCGGATGCAGTTACTCTAACGGGCGCCGCGATCATCATCGCCTCGGGCATCTACACGCTCTACCGCGAGCGCAAGGTCGGCAAGAAGAAGATGGCGGCCCAGAGCACCGGGCCAAGCATGGCACCTGACGGGCTCTGAAACGCATCGGGGATTGCCCCGGCCGCCATGCCGGAGAATATTTAGCGTATTAACTTTTTCGAATCGGAATGCCATGCCGTCCTTCCCAAACCGGGTCACGCCTCCGCACATCGTGACGTTGACGCTGTCGGCCTCCATCGGCCCGCTGGCGATGAACATGTTCCTCCCGTCGCTTCCGGGAATGGCGCGGTATTTCGCCGCCGATTACTCGGTCATGCAGCTGACGGTAACCCTCTACCTGTTTTCACAGGCCTTCATCCAGCTGTTCATCGGCCCGGCCTCCGACCGCTTCGGCCGCCGGCCGGTAATGCTGTTTTCGCTGATCACCTTCGTCATCGGCACCATCGTCGCGCTGTTTGCGCCGACAATCGAAGTGCTGCTCTTCGCCCGCGTGCTGCAAGCTTTTGCGGCAGGAGGCATGGTGCTGGCCCGTGCCATGGTTCGCGACACGGTCGCCACCAACGAGGCGGCGAGCAAGATTGCTTACATCACCATGGGCATGGCCTTCGTGCCAACTATTACGCCTGTGATCGGCGGGATGCTCGACGTCGCCTATGGCTGGCAGGCTTCCTTCATTACCATGCTTGCCTTTGGCATCCTCAGCATTGTCCTGGTCTGGATAGACCTTGGCGAGACGAACCGGGTGCGTTCCTCCAGCATGGCGGCCCAGTTCCGCAGCTATCCGGAGCTGCTGACGTCGCGCCGCTTCTGGGGTTATTCCGCCACGGCCGCCTTCACGACCGGCACCTTCTTCGCCTTCCTCGGCGGCGGCCCGTTCGTCGCAACAGAAATCCTCGGCCTCGGCCCCGCCGCCTACGGCTTCTATTTCGGCATCATGTCGATGGGCTACATCATCGGCAACTTCCTGTCGGGCCGCTACACCATGCGGCTCGGTGTCGATGTGATGATGCTGAGCGGCAATGCCCTCGCCCTCGTTGCGATGATCGTCTCACTCATCCTCTTCTTCGCCGGATTCGACCACCCGCTGTCGCTGTTCCTGCCCGCAGGGCTCGTCGGCGTCGGCAACGGCCTTGCGCTACCCAGCACCAATGCGGGCATCGTCAGCGTGCGCCCGCATCTTGCCGGTAGCGCGTCGGGCCTCGGCGGCGCGTTGCAGATTGCCGGCGGCGCGGCTCTGTCCGTGATGGCGGGGCTGCTGATCTCGCGCGAAACGGGTCCCTACCCGCTCCTCTGGCTGATGGTGATTTCGTCCTTTGCATCCGTGCTGACTTCCCTGTACGTCAGGAGTGTATCCAGAAGGCAGGAGCACGGTTGAGGCAGGTCGTGGAACAGCGGGTCATCGGCATCTCGGGCTGGAAGAACTCGGGCAAGACGACACTGACGGAGCGGTTGGTCGCGGAGCTCACCGCCCGGGGCCGCAAGGTCTCAACCATCAAGCACGCCCATCACGACGCCGATGTCGACCACGAAGGCACCGACAGTTTTCGCCACCGCGCCGCAGGTGCGAGCGAGGTTCTGCTGGCGACTGGCCGCCGCTGGGCGCTGATGCACGAGCTGCGTGACGAGGGAGAGCCGGCGCTCGAGGAGCTGCTGGTGAAACTCTCGCCCTGCGACATCGTTCTGGTCGAGGGCTTCAAGAAAGACGCGCATCCGAAGATCGAGGTCAGGCGGCTGGAAGCGCGCTTCCGCTCGCCGCTGCCCGCGTCCATGAACATCATCGCCATCGCGGCGGATCATGAGGTCGGGGACGCTACGGTCCCCGTCTTCGACCTGAACGACATTTCTGCGATCGCCGACTTCATCGAAGGGGCGGCTGGACTTGCACGACACGGATAGGAGGAGCGGATGGCAAAGGTTGCGTTTCTTGGATTGGGCGTCATGGGTTATCCGATGGCGCGGCACCTCGCGGAAAAGGGCGGCCATGTGGTGACGGTCTACAACCGCACCAAGGCGAAGGCAGAAAAGTGGGTCGCCGAGAATGGTGGCCACTTCGCCAGAACGCCCGCTGAGGCTGCACGGGACCAGGATTTCGTCTTCGCCTGCGTCGGCAACGACAATGACCTGCGCGAAGTGACGCTCGGCCCGGATGGTGCCTTCAGCACCATGAAGAAGGGCGCGATCTTCATCGACAACACCACCGCCTCGGCCGAAGTGGCGCGAGAGCTCTATGCGGCCGCGAAGGAGCGCGGCTTCGACTTCATCGACGCGCCGGTTTCCGGCGGCCAGGCTGGCGCCGAAAACGGCGTGCTCACCGTCATGTGCGGCGGCGATGAGGATGTCTTCAACCGTGCCCGGCCCGTGATCGACGCGTATGCACGCATGGTCGGCCTGATGGGCCCCGTCGGTTCCGGCCAACTCACCAAGATGGTCAACCAGATCTGCATTGGCGGCTTGCTGCAGGGCCTCGCCGAAGGCATCCACTTCGGCAAGAAGGCGGGCCTCGACATCGAGAAGGTGGTTGAGGTGATCTCGAAAGGCGCAGCGGGCTCGTGGCAGATGGAGAACCGCCACAAGACGATGAACGAGGGCCGCTACGACTTCGGCTTCGCGATCGACTGGATGCGCAAGGACCTCGCGATCTGCCTTGGGGAAGCCGACCGCAACGGCGCCAAGCTCCCGGTCACCGCGCTGATCGACCAGTTCTACAAGGAAGTGCAGGAGATGGGAGGCGGCCGCTGGGACACATCGGCCCTGCTCGCCCGCCTCGAAAAGTAATCAGGCCGAAAGCGCCTGGCAGGTCTTCAGGGCGGCGTCGAAATCGCGCCGCCTGTTTCTTTCGCGCTCCATAGCCTCGGCGTCCTCGCCCCAGTGCTCGGAGGTCCAGCGCTCGTCGAGATGCGCGGCTTCCCACACATCGTCGGCCGAGAACGCGCCGGCTTCAGCCGCCAGCGCCAGCAGCGCCGAGCCGGTGATCGACGTCATGGTGTGGATTGCAGCAAGCCGGAACGGCTCCTCACGCTGCAGCAGCCAGTTGCGTATCGCGTCCAGCGTCTCCGCCGGCTGCTCTACGTGCATGACGCCTTCGGCCAGGTAGAAGCGCGCGCCGAGCGCGGTCTTCGCCCATTCCAGAACCGGATCCCAAGTTTTGCTCTGGCGCTCGACCAGCCGTTCGGGGCCTTCGGCGCGGTAGCAGAGCAGGTCGGACGAGGCGTACTTCACCACGTCTTCCAGCACCGCGCGCATTTCCGGCAGCACGCCGTCGATCGCCGAGTTGGCAAGGCGCAGCACCGGCATGCTGATCGGGACGATGTGCTCATCCTGCGCGGCGAACTCGTCAGCGACCAGCTTTGCCAGCGCCTCGGTGGGAAGCGCGAGCACTGCCCTTCCCGGCGTGCGCACCGGACGGCCGTCGAGCTGGACGGCAAAGCCTTCACCCACCACGGCCACCGCCGCTTCCTTGTAGAACCGCTTCGGGTATTGCGGCTTCAGGCTCGCCTGCGCGCGCTTGATCGGATCCGGATCTTTCGGGTCCGGAATGTCACCGTCAAACAGGCCGCTCATCATTCTTCCTCTGCAGTTGCCTCATCAAAGCCGAGCAGGTTCCAGCTCTGGCGCATGTGCGGCGGCAGCGGCGCGGTGATGTCGATCACGCCCTTGCCATCCGGATGCGGGATAACGATCCGGCGCGCATGCAGATGTAGTCGATTCTGGATTCCGCCCGGAAATTCCCAGTTGGTGTCCGCCTCGAAGTACTTTGGGTCGCCGATTATCGGGCAACCGATATGGGCGGCGTGGACGCGCAGCTGGTGCGTGCGGCCGGTATGCGGCTCCATCTCCAGCCAGGTCAGCGACTGGCCGGCCTGGTCGACGATGCGGTAGTTGGAGACTGCGTGATCGGCCCCGTCCTCGCCATGCTTGGCGATGCGGACACGGTCACCATCCGGAGTCTGTTCCTTGACCAGCCAGGTCGAGATGCGGCCTTCCCGCTTCTTCGGCACGCCCTTAACGAGAGCCCAGTAGGTCTTCTGGGCATCGCGGCCCCGAAACGCCTCAGCAAGCTTCATCGCGGCAAGGCGCGAGCGGGCAACGACCAGCACGCCAGACGTATCGCGGTCGAGACGATGCACCAGGCGCGGCTTTTCGCCCTTCTTGTTGCGGAATGCTTCCAGCATGTCGTCGACATGGCGCACGACGCCCGAGCCGCCCTGCACCGCAAGACCGGATGGCTTGTTGAAAACGAACACGGACGGGTCTTCGTACAGCATCATCTTCCGGAGGACGGAGCCGTCGTCCTGGCTGCGGATGCTCTTTGCCGTAAGCGGCTCGTCGCCCTTCCGGTCGACGCCGAGCGGGGGAACGCGCACGACCTGCCCAGGCTCAAGCCGGGTGTCGGTCTTGGCGCGGCCGCCATCGACGCGGATCTGTCCCGAGCGCAGCAGCTTCTGCAGGTGCCCGAAGCCGAGCCCCGGAAAATGTGTCTTGAACCAGCGATCGAGTCGCATGCCCGCCTCGCCCTGCTCGACGGTAATCTGTTCTACGCCTGCCATGTGGTGCCAACCTTCGTATCAAGCGGGCCAGATAGCATCAGGCGAGCAATTTCGCGAGCCACAAAGCGAAAATGGCCTGTTTGTAGCTGGGGGGCGGCTAATGTGCCTTCATTACAGACCACGCGCTACCCCCTGCCTCCTTTGTCATGCCACGCGGTTCCACGCTCATTTCCGCCTTCGTCATGCCAGGGCTTGACCGTGGCATCCTGTGTGTTTGCTGAGGTGTAGAATGGTTGCGGGAAGGAGGCCGMKGGSATCCTGGTCGCCTCCGCTTGGGAAAGCAGACCGTGGCATGGCCTGGCCCCTTCCCGCAGTGCTGCTTTGAACCTGAACAGTTGCACGAGGCTGCTTACCCAGACCTCGCACCACAGGAACAGGCCCCATGACCTTACACCCAAACTTCATCGGCTGCGACGTCTCCAAAGACACCCTCGAT
>NZ_VLJG01000050.1:0-16392 GCF_007829415.1 Aminobacter sp. J44
CCCGCGACACGATCGTGGATGAAGGAGAAGTCGATCACCGCGTCGATCTTGCGCAGCAGGTGATCTGCTGGAACAAGGCTCTCGAGCGTCACCATCTCGATCGCCGTCTGAACTGGAGCAGGTTTCTTCAACATGCCYCACTGAATCAAAAMCCTCCGGCCGAAGCCAGAGGTTTGTCAGCAGTCTGAGGGGCCCGATCGGGCCCCTCTCTATTTCTCTTCGCTGTGGATCGCCGAACCTTCGGTGAGGATGCGCAGCACGTTGATTGCTTCCTCGCCGCCCGTGCGCGGTTCGGCGCGAGTGCCGATGCACTCAATAAAGTGCTCGAGCTCGCGTGTTAGCGGCATGCCCGACTCAACCTCGACATAGCTCGGCTCGTTCATCGTAAACGCCCACTGGCCGCTGTCCTGCCAGACGGCGTGGTGATAGATCGCGAGCTTCCTGTCCCACGGCTCCATGTCGTCGAACACGGCCATCGCCTTGTTGCCTACGACGGTCAGCCGGCGCTCGCGGTACGGATTGAGCCGCGATGCAAACAGATGGCTGCGCAAACCGCCAGGGAAGCGCATGTGCAGGTGTGCGAAGTCGGCAAGGTCATCGAGCACCGCCGCACCCTCGCCGCGAACCTCGGTCGGCGCAGAGCCCGTAATGGCCAAAATCATCGACAGGTCATGCGGCGCCAGGTCCCACAGCGCGTCGCTCTCGGTATGGAACTTGCCAAGGCCGAGGCGGTGCGAGTGGATGTAGCGGACGGTACCGATCTCGCCGGCGTCGATCAGCTCCTTCAGCTTCTCGAAGGCCGGGTGGAAGCGCAGCACATGGCCGACCATGAAGATGCGGTTGTTGGCGCGCGCGGCCGCCACCGCCCGCTCGGCATCCGGCACGTTGAGCGCGATCGGCTTCTCGACCAGCACGTCCTTGCCGTTCTCGACCGCCTTGATGGCGTTCTCGGCGTGGAACTGCGGCGGCAGCGCCATCACGATCGCGTCGATGTCGTCGCGCTTGAACAGCACTTCGGGCTCGAAGAACAGGCATTCCTGCTCGCTCGCAAAGCCTTCGGCGCGCGCCACGTTGGCATCGGAAACGGCATAAAGCGCCCCGAGCGACTTGAGCGTGCGAATGTGATTGGAGCCCCAGTAGCCGCAGCCGAGGACAGCGATGCGCGGTTTCATTGACGTTTACCGGTGAATTCGATCGCCGACACATAGTCGGCTGGCGGGGCTAACTCAACCCCGCATGGGGCCAAAGATATGGCAGCGACGCAGAAGCGCACCGCCAAAATCACCTACTGACACCGAGTTGTCAGCAGGCAGTCGGCATAATGACCATCCGTCAAATGGGAGAGACCGATGCTCAAATTCTACCACGCGCCGTGGTCGCGCTCGTCCAGTATCCTCTGGCTCATCGAGGAACTGGGCATCGACTACGAACTCGTTCACGTAGACATCCGCGCTGAGGGCGGCGTGCCGGAGGACTACCGGCGCATCCAGCCGAACAAGAAGGTGCCGGCGATCGAGTACAATGGCGTTGTCGTCACCGAGCGGCCGGCGATCACCATCTTCCTCGCCGACACCTTCCCCGAGGCCGGTCTCGCCCCTGCCCTCACGGACCCTGACCGCGGGCCGTATCTGTCGATGATCGTCTATCTCGCGTCCGTGCTCGACCCGTGCATCACCATGCACGCCAAGGGCTACACCAGCTATGAGAGCAACGACCACGCTTTCGGCCTGTTCGACGACATGGTCGCCTATCTGGAGCGCGTGCTTTCCGAACGGCCTTACGCCGCCGGCAACCGTTTCACCGCCGCTGACGTGCAACTGGCGTCGAGCCTCCAATTCACCATGAACATCATCGGCATCCTGCCGAAGAAGCCGGTGTTCCAGGAATACCTCGACCGCATCGGCGAACGCCCTGCCGCTGTCCGCGCCAGCCAGAAGGACGCGGAGATGGCGGCTCATGTGCCGGCGCTGCAGGAGTTCTTCGCGCAGATGAACAAGTGAGTCGGCGGGGGCTGTGGGCCGCCCGTGGCCGCCTTCATGGGCTCCCTTGCCGCTTATCCGGGAGTACCTGCGCAACCCTCCCCTGGAGGAGCCAGCAGGGCCGATTCGCTGCGTCAGGCCGTTGAGTGGCGCCTCGCCCCCTATCTCTGGAAACCGTGCCTCACTTCCTATCAACGACCGGACATTGGCGTGTCCGGTCACCTGCTTTTGGCGCGCCTTTCCGGCTGATTTGGAAGATGGAAGAAAATCAACATGGTTCGGCGTGTTGGGCGCTTGACAGGTTGCCCGGCGCCACCGTATATCCGCGCCACCTTCACGGACCGCCCCGCCTCAAACGGCACTGCGGTTCGCTGGGGCGGAGTAGCTCAGTTGGTTAGAGCAGAGGAATCATAATCCTTGTGTCGGGGGTTCGAGTCCCTCCTCCGCTACCACTAGTTGGCCAGCCAGAAAGATCAGTCAGTTAGCATCGAACGGAGGTTCGAGCGACTGTGAGTCATCTCACGCAGATGTACGTGGGAGATGCAATGGCGTTGCCTTCTTATATGTCCCGACGCGACGGGCGTTATTACATGCAGGTTCGACTCCCCCAGCCCATGGTCTCGCTTAGCGGGCTTCGCCTCTACAGGGCGTCGTTAAGAACCAGCGACTATCTTCAGGCACGAATACGACTTGCAGAGTGCCTGGGATGGTTGCACCGGATGAACGATAGCGTCGACTACGTGGACTTGTTCCAAAAAAACGTCCGTCAGCTGCGTCTATATTTAGCAGACCCAATCCGGATATCGGAGGACCGCCTGGTCGCTCGCCGCAACTTCGAGGAACTTCTCAAGAACCTCACTCGACGCGCGAAAGCGCAAGGGTGCGATCCGGACATGATCGAACCAGAGTTCCGACCATTGTTTGAGCTCTTCGTGCGTCAGAACGTCAAAGCCGAAGCGCTGAGCAGACGAGTCGAGGGAATTCTACAGTACGAACGCGGACGGGCGGACATGCAGATGGCAATCTCGTTGGGAGCAGTCCAAGCAAGCCACATCCCCGTTGTGCCGCTTTCTCCTGAGACGCCAGTTTTCCCGGCGCACGCTGCCGACCCGCTCACAATTTCGCATAACGAGGCCCTTAAGCCGAAACCGCATGATTTTGACGCGGGTGACAGGCATCTATCAAAGCGGGCAGACGGTCCGAACATCGTCGTTGCCCCCTCACGAACCTCGCTTTCCGACGTGATGGCGGACACACGACAATCGCCCTCCTTCCAAGCGAACGACGACGAACAGCTGGAAGATCACAGAGTAGGCGTGGAGGATGAATCCGCGCCACTTAGAGCTTCCCTCCGCTTCTCCGAGGCACTGGCAGCCTACGAAGAGGCAGACATCAGGAAGGGGGGAAACGCTGATGGGCGATCGATCGTGAAGCTGATCGTCCAGTTCATCATCGACAAGATGGGGGATCCTCTTCTCGCTGAGTTCGATGAGGCGGCCACTAAAACCCTCGATGAAATGCTGCCCCATATCCCTGATCGCAGGAACATTCCGCGCGAACATACCGGGAGCCTTGCGGCACGCTACGACTATGCGCAGAAGCATGGGTGGGACAACCTGAAGCGCCTCACAGAAGCCCGGTTGAAGAACGGCTACCACAATGCTCTGTCCCGCTTCTTCGGCTGGCTGATCGAGCAGGAACTCTACCGACTGCCTCTTCCAAAGTTTTCTGCGACGAGCGACGAAAATCTGGTTTCGATCGAGCGGGACGCCTTCTCGACTGAGGAAGTTACCAAGATCTTCTCGCTACCCCTCTTCACTGGCTGCATGAGTCCAGAGCGGATCTGGGTCAAGGGCGACTGTCTGGTTCAGAACCACCTCTATTGGGCCTACGTGATCTCGTTCCTTACTGGCGTGCGGGCAGGAGAGCTTGGGCAGATTGAACTCGACGATATCGAAGCAGAAGGCGGCATCTATTACCTACAGCTGCGCGGTTTTGACCCGAAGAAGGGCCGCGTCGCTCGTAAAGATGTGAAGCGCTTTAAGACCCAGTCGTCGCACCGGACGATCCCTCTCCACCCCCTCCTTCTCGACTTGGGCCTGCTTGATCGGATCGATGATCTGCGATCGATTGGCTGTCCGGTCCTGTTTCCCGAGTGGGAGCCCTATCCAAAGCCTGGCGGGGAGATGAGATGGGGCCAACCCCTGACAAAGAGCTTCCAATATCTGAGAGGCAAAATCGGCTTCGAACGATTTGACGTCACACTCTATTCGTCCCGCCACTGGTTTGCCGAGCTGATCGACAACTCCAAGATCAAGGACGCCGCACGCCGAAAGCTGATGGGGCACACAGGAAACAACGAGATACCGTCCCGATACGGGCGAAAGCAGCGGTTGACCAATCATGATCTGACGGAGTTCGCCAAAATCCTGTCCCCAGAAATCAACCTGATCGCGGAGCTTCTTATGCCCTCTAAGGAGCGGGCAGATAGGGGAGAGCTGAGGGTGCTGAAACCGTGGTTGAACTCGGCGAACTGGTCCGTCTATTACAGAGAAAAGTTGGGCCGAAAGTAGACTTGAAGGCGCAAAGGCGAGCGTTCGCTGTGAGCACAAGGCGCAGACGTCTGACCGCCACACGCCGGGCACTTCATCTTCCGCTCGATATTGAGGGCTGGGATATCTCCGAAGAGCTGCATCAAGTCTCCCGGGTGGTACCACCGGGCAGGTGAACAGCCTACGCAACGAAGCTTGAGAAGCGAGCCGTTGCGGACCGCATCCGAGAGCATGAGTGGCGGCAGCCCTTAATAAGGTATGGTTCAGGCATGAGAACGAAATAGGAACAAACTTCGTATCTCGTCAATCGGGATGTGGTCTTCCGCCGCGCATTGCACTGTCTTCCTACCGATGGCACGATCATCATATGTGCAACTTGTACAATCTGACGACGACCCAAGAAGCGATGCGGCGGCTGTTTCACATCGGCCGAGACCTGTTTGGTAATTTGGAACCGGGCCTCGACGTTTATCCCGATCGTCCCGCACCCGTCATTCGAACGGGAGCGGATGGTGAACGCGAGCTCGTTGCGCTGACTTGGGGGATGCCTTCGCCACCGTTTGTCACCAATGGAAGGCCGGACACAGGCGTCACCAATATCCGCAACACTGCCTCGCCGCACTGGCGGCGATGGCTGGGGCCGACGAACCGCTGCCTCGTTCCTTGGACCACGTTTTGCGAATGGGAAAACACGAAGCCGAAGAAGAGAAAGCGGTGGTTCGCGATTAACGACGATCGGCCGCTCTCTGTGTTCGCCGGGATTTGGACCGAATGGAGTGGCGAACGCGGCTCGGTAAGTAACCCTCGATCGGGCACGCATCAGCTGTTTGGCTTCCTCACGTCGGAGCCGAACGACGTCGTCGGACCAATCCATCCCAAGGCAATGCCCGTGGTTCTGACGACGACCGAAGAGATGGACGTCTGGCTTCGAGCCCCGTGGGAGGAGGCTAAACACCTCCAGCGCCCACTGCCAAACGACGGCCTCATTCTTCTTCCGGTCGAACAGGACCAACCCAGCTTGATGTGAGGAAAGATGGACGATCGAAAGGAGCTTCTCGCTCTTAGCCCGGCAGGAGGTCGTGTCCAACCTGCGCGGAGTATGGACGCATCCATGCTGAAGTGCGCCAAGACTGAACTTGAAGGACGCGGCCCAGACCGAGCGTCCGTCTAGCCTATCGAATAATCGGTAAGGTCAGGCGTGGCTTTGTCCCACCAATCCACGCGCGTTACCTAAGACGCCAAGCGTATGCTAGAATATCCCCCTGCAGGCAGGAGGACGTGCAGCCAGAGCTCTCTGTGCGATCGTTTGGTCCCTCATTGGGTTCCACTGACGCCGGACTTCAGACTGCCTCTCACAGCCTGTGGTGACGCCGCCACAGTTGTGGTGCGTGGGCTCTGGGGGGCTGAGGATGCAAGTGCAGTTTGAGCTAACTCACATGGAGCATCGGGCACTGCGCGGCTTTATGGACCATGCGCAGATCGTGAATACAAGTTTCGCTGTCCGGATCGCTCTTTGCGATTGGCTGATCCGTACAGGGTACTTGAGGCTGCCCGCACCTAAGCCACGCAGGAGGAGGTGGGACAGGCGCCACAAAACAGCGGACACCTGACGGCGTGCCTAGTGGCGCAGAGCGTGGGCTGCAGTGGCGCAGCCTCGATCCCCACTAGCAACCCGCCCCTCTCCGTCATGTTCCAGGCCCTTTGGTGCTGAGAGTTAGACGCGTCCAATATCAACAACATCATGCGTCATCTCCATCGGCTCTGAATCGCTTTCCGGGGCAAACGGCGTTTTCTGGAGTAATGGGGAGAACAGGCCCAAAAAAACGAAAACGCCGTTATGCCTGACGTCAAACAATCCGCTTGACCGCCGACAACCCGAGCCAGAGCAGCTGATCAGTCGTCCCCATCCTCGCATCGCAGCGTGTTCAACTCGGCAAGCGAGATCCGCTGACGCAGAAGCGACCAGCCCCTGTCATAGCGATCCTGAAGGTCGAACCAGACAGCCCGTGTTGCCTTCCTGGAGAAGCCGACGTCCTGCAGCCGCTTTGCAACGAGATCCATGATGCGGAACAGGTCTTCATAACGTCCCAGCTTAAGGTGCTGGGTCAGCGTGACGTCAAGAAGCGCCCGCGCCAGATCTTCGTTGCTCGGACGGCCTTCTGCCTTGAGCCGCGCCCGATATTCCCGCTGCCGCACACGTTGCGTCTCCAATCGCTTTGCCTGATCTCGTGCCATGGTACCCTCCGTCGTTGGTCACGTGATCAGGATCAACTCCGGCCTTGCAAGCGACAAACACCGTTCGTTTCGTAACGCGCTCCTCCAGCCTTGAATCGCAAATTTCGAGTTTGGAATCAGGTCTCAGCAATTCTGAATCCGCGTTCTCGATCCTTGAATCGGATTACCGCAAATTTTTTCGCATTGAGATAACGTGCAGGCACTTCATTCACTTCATCTCAACGAAATTAAGCCCAGCGGACGACGCCTCGGCAAACGCCGTTTGCGATGTAACGCTTATCCAGAGTTCGGAATCGAAATAGCGCAAATTGTTTCAGGTTGCCGGCAATGCATCTGAACGTGCGGGCGACTTGAGGCGATGTGCCGTGTCGTCGGCGCACATCAGTAGGCAATAAGCTCTGCTTGCTGCGCGGAAGACGGCATCAGGAGGCGTGCCCAAGTCCCGAGAACTAGATCGAGCCTCCTGTTGGCGTGGCCTACCTGCCTGTGTGCGTCACCAGGGCCTGGGATTAATTCTCGCTGGGCAAACTTTGCCTGAACCCGATGCGAGCATCGGAACGTGGTCGCAAATGACTGCTTTGCGCCCCCATTTCGGTCGTTGAGCCGACCGCACCGGAATTCCATAAGCGGACATCCAAGCAAACAGGCTAGTCGACACGTTTGCGCCCCCATGTCGGCCACAGAGCCCGACTTTGCCGTTCGCTGAAAGCGGACATCACGGTGACGGAATAGTAGGCCGCGGTCGCGCCAATTGAAGGCATTGGAATCCCGCCGTCTCAGCGTCGGGAACGCACGGTCAGCGGACCATATGCCTGAAAGTGGGCAATCCTCCGGCGGCATCTGCCGCGCTTCCGGCCTGCACTGCCGCATCGCCTGTAGCCTGGGTGTCCGGTCTTAAGGCACCTCACTCGCGATGTTCCAGCGCCTGCTGCAAGCCTGGCACCTCGTAGGTCCAGACCCGGAATGCCTTCAGGACATGCGGGCCGAAGGAATTGATGAGAGGTATGTCGGCCGCGTCGCGGCCGCGAGCGACGACGATCCTGCCGATCCGCGGCGTATTGTTGCGCGGATCGAACGTATGCCATTCACCTTCGAGGAAGACCTCCATCCAGGCGCTGAAATCCATCGGATCGACAACCGGCACGCCGATGTCGCCGAGATGGCCGTTGACATAGCGCGCGGGGATGTTGAGGCAGCGGCACAAGGTCACCGCGAGATGCGCAAAGTCGCGACAGACGCCGATGCGCTCGTGGAACGCCTCGAAAGCCGTTCGCGTCGACCTGGCCTGCATGTAGTCGAATCGGATGTGGTCGTGGACGAAGTCGCAGATCGCCTGCACGCGGCCCCAGCCAGGTTTCATCGCGCCGAACATGTCCCACGCGGTCTGGTTGAGACGGTCGGTTTCGCAATAGCGGCTGCCCATGAGATAGACGAGGCAGTCGTCCGGCAACTCCGGCACTGGGAGTTCGCGTGCACCCGTCAGCACAATGTCCGGCTTGCCGTCGTCCTCGATCGTGGCATCGCCCCACATCGTCAGGTCGCCCGCCGGCGCGACGAGCCGGAGGCATCGGTTGCCGAAGAGATCTTTGTAGGTAGATACCGGAATGTCGGGGGTAGTGAACGTCGTTTCGGGAACCCTGATGTCGGCCGCGCGATCCTCATGGACCGACAGCAGGCAGACCAGTGCGGTCGGCTGCTGGCAGGTCAGGGTGATTTCGTAACCGTAGCGGATCAGCATCTTGACCGTGTCTACCTGAAATTTTCGACGGTCAGCGTAAGGGAATTGCGGCGGTCACGGGAATAGGCCTTGCGGGCGACATCGAGGACTGCGCTGCGCGCAGCATCGAAAGCCGCGAGATACGCTCCTTCAGAGGCCGTTTTGCTGCGCAGTTCGGCGTTGGATTTCGCGAGCGCTTCCACCTCGACGAAGAACCGCACCTCGAACATGCCGTCATGGCCGATGAAGCGGACGGCATTTCTTTCTTCGTCGAAGCTGCGGCTCGGGTTTGGAAATTCCAGCGTCACCACGGGCGTGCCTCCGCCACGCACGATGCGAACCGCCCGCCCGACTGCAGGCTGTTGCGCTCTTTCCGGCGTTCGGCATTGAGATGGTTGAGGGACAACATGCCGTGGGTTGCGTCCGACCGGCTGAGGCCGATCATCGCGTTGCCGCCGACACGAGCGGGAATCCCTGTGAAGACATGGTAGACGGTCCAGGAGCGGTCCGCTTCGATACGGCGACCATAGTGATGATCCACGGAGTCGTGGCCGGGCGCGCCGCCCTCGTTTTCCCATATGTCGATGGCGGAGGCTGCGGCGTTTCGTTTCCGCTCGGCGTCATTGTTGTGGGCGTTCATGATCGTGGCCTTTCTTCATCGGACGCTTCGGCGTCGAGAGCGCCGGCGTAGAGCACCGCGCCGGTCGCGTCGGTGATCGTCATCGCATCCGGCCGTTGCGGCATGTCGAGGGTCTGCGAAAGCCGCCGCGCGACTTCCATTGCGACGTCGGGATCGGCAGCTTCCGCGATCTCGCGACCGATGACGGCATGCGCATTGTACGTGTCCCGCGTGCGGTAGAATTCGATCACGACCTGCATCGCCACGCTGCCATCAGCTTTTGCCCTTGCCCCGCGGAGCGTTGGCGTTGGCGTTGGCGGCGAGCTTGATCTGGCTGCCGAAGGTGCTTTCAGGCTTGGGCGGAGCCTTTTCCTGCTTCGGCTTCCTGATCTCGCGATTGCTTCGTCTCTGTCCCTTGGCCATGGCCGAACGTCCTTTCGATGAGGGTTGCGCCACCGGACCGCGACATGCCGGCCGGTTCGAGATTGTCCTGCGTCGTCACCCGTTCATAACGTTCGTCGTCATTGCGGATGCGGTATTGAGGTGAATCTCCCCTCGGCGGGAGCGTGCAGGTGATGTGATAGATATCGGCGGGCAGAGCCGGTTTTCCAAATCCGCCCTTCAGCCGGACGGTCTGCCCGACCGTGAAGAGATGCGTCGGGGCCTCCCGCCGGGTCGGGCGGGCGGTGCGTCGGATGGAGCTTGTAGAAGTCATGATTGCTGGTGGTCCTTTTCAAGTGCGGCTTCGAGGTCGGCGGGGTCGATCGGCACCATCTGATGCGTCTGACCGTTCATGCCGATGGCCGGCAGGTGAACAAAGGCGCTGACACGTCGCCAGGCAAGGCGGGAGAAGACCTCGATCAGTTCCTCGTCCTGGTCGACGCGATAGTCGCCGGCAGGCTGCGGGGCGTCGAAGCCGGGCAGCAGGAAGGGTGAGGAGAACCGGGCGACGGTCTGGGTGGTGCGTGTTGTCATGGTCAGATGTCTCCGCAGAAGCACGCGGACACGCCTCCTGCATCGTTCCCATCCGAACCGGAACGAATTCCCAGGCTGCCAGTACATCCGTGGTCAGCGCCGGGGTTCATTCCAGGGTTCGAACGGGCGGCATGCACGCCGGATCGACGCCATGCATCCGCTGTCGAGAATTCGGTGGTGAATGGCGGGTCGAAGTCTCTGACACCGCGAAGCCAAATCGGCCAAATCAACGTGAATTACACATACGCTGCAAATTAGCTCCAAACAAGGCGTCTTCCCGGTTTTATTTATAATCCGGGGCCAAATGTTCCCAATCCTCAGGCGCGTAAAAGCCGGTATTCGAGAAAAATCACCCGATCCGCAGGAGAAATACGAGGAAGCAGTGAAAATTACCGGAAGCGATAATTTTGGTGGTGAAGAATAAATCTTTGGCACTCCTATCATTCGAGTGCCAAAGGCGCTATGTAGATGAGGTGGTCGCCCTATGCGCCGACCTCAGAAAGAAATCTCATGAAATTCCGTCCACTCCACGACCGCGTCGTCATCCGGCGCGCGGAAGGCGATATCAAATCCAGGGGCGGGATCATCATTCCCGACAATGCGAAGGAAAAGCCGCAGGAAGGCGAGGTGATCGCCGTCGGCCCCGGCTCGCGTGACGAGCGTGGCAATCTGATCCCGCTCGACGTCAAGACCGGCGACCTCATCCTGTTCGGCAAATGGCCCGGAACCGAGGTCAAGATTGATGGCGAGGATCTTCTGATCATGAAGGAAGCAGACATCATGGGCATCGTCGAGAAGACGGCGGCCGCCAAAAAGGCCGCCTGACCGGCCGATCCCCGATCTCAAGACCGAACTGGACGAACATCATGTCTGCCAAGGAAATCAAATTCGCCACCGATGCGCGCGACCGGATGCTGCGCGGCGTCGAACTGCTGAACAACGCCGTCAAGGTGACGCTCGGGCCCAAGGGCCGCAACGTCGTCATCGACAAGGCCTATGGCGCGCCGCGCATCACCAAGGATGGGGTGACCGTCGCCAGGGAGATCGAGCTTGCCGACAAGTTCGAGAACATGGGCGCGCAGATGGTGCGCGAGGTGGCTTCCAAGACCAACGATCTGGCCGGCGACGGCACCACGACCGCGACGGTGCTCGCCGCCTCGATCCTGCGCGAGGGCGCCAAGCTGGTCGCCGCCGGCATGAACCCGATGGACCTGAAGCGCGGCATTGACCTGGGCGTGGCGGCCGTCGTCAAGGAAATCCAGGCGCGGGCCACGAAAGTCAAGTCTTCGGCCGAGATCGCGCAGGTCGGCACCATCGCCGCCAATGGCGACGCCTCCGTCGGCGAGATGATCGCAAGAGCGATGGACAAGGTCGGCAACGAGGGCGTCATCACCGTCGAGGAGGCCAAGAGCGCCGAAACCGAACTCGACGTGGTCGAGGGCATGCAGTTCGATCGTGGCTACCTTTCCCCCTACTTCGTCACCAATGCCGAAAAGATGCGCGTGGAGCTGGACGACCCTTACATCCTCATCCACGAGAAGAAGCTCGGCAATCTCCAGGCGATGCTGCCGATCCTCGAAGCGGTCGTGCAGTCGGCCAAACCCCTGCTGATCATTTCGGAGGATGTCGAGGGCGAGGCGCTCGCCACGCTGGTCGTCAACAAATTGCGCGGCGGTCTGAAGGTCGCAGCCGTCAAAGCTCCGGGCTTCGGCGACCGCCGCAAGGCCATGCTGGAGGACATCGCCGTGCTGACCGCCGGCCAGATGGTCTCCGAAGACCTCGGCATCAAGCTCGAAAACGTCACGCTCGACATGCTCGGCCGCGCCAAGCGCGTGGTGATTGAGAAGGACACGACGACGATGATCGACGGCTCCGGCGACAAGGCCGGAATTGCCGCGCGCATCCAGCAGATCAAGGCGCAGATCGAGGAGACCACCTCCGACTACGACAAGGAGAAGCTGCAGGAGCGGCTGGCCAAGCTCGCCGGCGGCGTCGCGGTGATCCGCGTCGGCGGCGCGACCGAGACCGAGGTCAAGGAAAAGAAGGACCGCATCGACGACGCGCTCAACGCCACCCGCGCAGCCGTCGAGGAAGGCATCGTTCCCGGCGGCGGCGTGGCGCTCTTGCGCACCAAATCCGTGCTGACCTCGCTGACAGGCGCCAATGCGGATGTGACCGCCGGCATCTCGATCGTGCTCAGGGCGCTCGAAGCCCCGATCCGGCAGATCGCCGAGAACGCCGGCGTCGAAGGCTCGATCGTCGTCGGCAAGCTGACGGACGGCAAGGACCGCAACCAGGGTTTTGACGCGCAGACGGAAACCTATGTCGACATGATCAGGGCCGGCATCGTCGATCCCGCCAAGGTGGTCCGGACGGCCTTGCAGGACGCCGGCTCGATCGCGGCACTTCTGATCACGGCCGAGGCGATGATCGCCGACATCCCGCCGAAGGACACGCCCGCAGCCGGCAATGGCAGCGGCATGGGCGCAATGGGTTACTGAGCAGTGCCTGAACCATTCGGTCGCCGTAGCCGGAGGACCGATCCTCAACAGCAATCAGGAAGGAGCACTTCCATGACCGTACAAGCTAGCAGCAAGAGAAATTTCACCCAGCGTTGGGACGACTACCAGCCGACCAAATCTACGCTCGTCTGGGCGTGCGTCGGC
This sequence comes from Aminobacter sp. J44, assembly GCF_007829415.1. Taxonomy (NCBI): domain Bacteria; kingdom Pseudomonadati; phylum Pseudomonadota; class Alphaproteobacteria; order Hyphomicrobiales; family Phyllobacteriaceae; genus Aminobacter; species Aminobacter sp. J44. The sequence goes on from NZ_VLJG01000050.1 coordinate 12,744, forward strand.
GCGGCCGTCGCGACCATGATCGTCGGGTTCGCCTGGGGCGGCTGGGTCACCGGCGGGACGTCGCGCGACCTCGTGACGAACGCGGGAAGCGTGGCACGCGGTCTGCTGGCCGGCGACATCTGCGTCGAGCGGTTCAATGCCGCGCCCGGCTCGGCGGCACGCCTTGCGGAGCTGAAGGCGATAACCAGCGCCTCGGCCAGGCGTCAGTTCGTCGAGGCTGGCGGCTGGGCGACGATGCCTGGACAGACCAACCCTGACAGGCGCGGCGCCGAAGCCTGCGCGGTCGCTCTCGCGGCCTGATGCTCGCCGAAATTGAAACGGCCACTGCCGGGACACCCGTCCCGGCGCCTTCCCGATCAACCTGAGCAAGGAGTGCGTCCGATGATCACTTTCGTGAAGAAAGCCGATCCCCAACCTGCGCCCCACGAAACCGAAGAGAACCGTTTCGAGCAGATCCGCAAGGCCGCGAAAGAAAGGCAGCGGAAATCCGACACCGACGGAACCCGCCGCCGCGCCCGCCAGACAGCCGAGGACAACCGGCTGATCTGAGGTGCAGGCACCCTACCTGAAAAGGCAGCATCCGATGAAATATCTTGATCGTATAAGAACGGAGCCGTCGCTCTGGCTCCTGATACTGATGGGCGGCGGCGTGACCGTCACGATCCTTTACGTGGTTCTGACCAGCATCACCTATTGAGTGAAGTGCAAGCCGGCATCGATCCACGCTGCCGTTGCATGACGGATAGGCATGGGGACGCGACCGCATTCGAATCAAGGCTGCATTCGCATTCCGCCAAGCGACCAGACCGCGACTGCATTCGCAAGCGCAGGTCTCCCTGGCAAGGCTTCACCATTCGTCGCTGAAACGGCCGCAGCCCGCCTAATGTACCGTCCCGCGATCGTTGGCCGGATGCACCCGGTTCAGGATACGCATCATCTCTTCCGCGTCGGCAATCTGCATTCCGGTTGTCTGGTGGCTGCCAACTTCTGCCGGGCGGCCGGTGAAGGCGTCGAAGACAGTCCACGTCCCGTTCTTCTCGAGACGCCGCTCGTAGCGGCTGGTGACGGGCTGCGAAGCGTTCATGGCTGTGTACCTTTCAATGCTTTGTGGGCGCGCGCCTGACCGGGCGTGTGATCCGGATCACGGACTGCCGCGGTGCGTTCCTCTCGCAAGGCCTTGCTGGCGCTGTTCTGATCCTCGCCGTCGTCGGCGCGGTTGAGCGTTACGGTGCAACGGATGAGAAAATTCCAGTCGGGTCCGTGCTCTATGATGAGGTGCAGGTCGGATATCTCCTCGAAATAATGCTCGACGCTTTGCGCACCCTCGGCCGTGCGGTACTCGATCACGGCCTTCCAGCGCTTTTCTCCGTGCAGCGTAACGACATTGCTCATCGGGCTGTCCATGCCGGCAGGGACAAGGCTAGATCGTAATGCTGGTCAGTACGACGAAGAGCAGCGTACCCAGGACGCCCACAGCCAGAAGGAGCAGCGGCCACACCATCGGGTTGGCGTTCAGCCGGGCAAGATAGTGCATGGGGATGTTCCTTGCGCGAGGAAGGAAAGATCAATGAGAAACGGTCTCGCCGTCGATTTCCCACCTGTGCAATGTGTTGCCGACGAACTGGTCCATCTTCTCGATCGGTATGCTCAGCCTGAAAGCGCCGTCGGCCATGAACGCGGCCAGGAGTTCCTCTTCCTCGATCAGTCCATGCCGGAATTCCCTGACGAGCAGGGCCGCCACCCGTTCGGCGGCAAGGCTGGTCGACGCGATGCGGTTCTTCGCGCAAACGCTGGCATGCACGCGCATGATCATGTTCATGTCGACTGATGTCAGATGTGACCGATGTTGCTGACTGAAGGACATGACGTCCTCCTTCCATGGGTTGGGGCAAGGGCACGACGGCCGCCCTCAACCGGCAGCGCCCTGAACGAAGCTGCCGACGCCTCAACCCTATCAGTATAAGGCGGGCACCGCGAGGATAATCGCGGGCGAGTAACGATTTATGACCTGCCGTATCGGTTTCGTGTTAATATTATTTCCTCGCGCGCAATCGGGCGCGCTTGTCCAGACCAGAATTGGACATCATCATAAAAACTCCCACATGGCTGTCGCCTGCACTCTATGGTGCGGGTGCAGGAGCAATTGCATTGGCAATCGTCGGCTTCACCCGGGGTTTGAACAGGCTCTGCTCGTCGATGGCGCGGCTCATGGCTGCTTGCTCCTTCGGTCTGAAAAACAAAAAGGCCGGGCGAACCCGGCCTCTCCTATGCGTCTCGATGATCCGTGCCAGTACATCCGTGGTCAAGGATCAGAAACGCAGTTCCGTTACGCAGCCTGAAGGTTCTCGGCGGCGCTCTTGCCGTTGCGGTTGTCCTTCACGACATCGAAGCTCAGCTTCTGGCCTTCCGCGATGGAAGGCAGGCCCGCCCGCTCGACGGCGCTGATGTGAACGAACACATCGGTGCTTCCGTCGTCCGGCTGGATGAAGCCAAAGCCTTTGGTCGAATTGAAGAACTTTACGGTTCCAGTAGTCATGACGATTTCCTTTCAAAAATCATGGCAGATTGTTCGCCGTGCAGAAGACACGACGAGCGGTTCAGATCGATTTGAGAGAGGAAGATCGCTGAAGGCGTAAAACGCCGGAAACAAAGTTCGACAAGCAAGATCGATGAACTTGATATAGGCGACAACGGTGTTCGAAACAAGGCCGTGTGGGGAATAAGCACATGAGCCCCGGATCGGTATCTGGCGGGCTGGAGATTTGCCATCAACGCAGATCGGCAGGGCCGATGCGATACATGGAGTTTTGCCGGCCGCGATAGATGCGGACCGCCGCTTCATGGATCTGCGTGCGGGCAGCATCGAAAGCCGCCAGGCACTCTTCTTTCGTGATGGCGCTGGTATCAATTCGAAGCGCGGCCGTTTCCACCAGGAAGGGGACCTCGAACATGCCGTCATAGGCGGTGAACAGGACGCCCTGCCTGTCGTCATCGAAGGTGCGGCTGCGGTTCGGAAAGATAAGCGACACGTCAGATGATCGTCGCTGTCCTGGTGAAGGATGCGGCGCGCTTCGGTGCGGAACAGCCGGATTCCCGTCCATCGTCACGCCTGTTGAGCGATCTCATCATGTCCGTCGCCTCGACACGGTTCAGGCCCGTCGTTGCACCGGCATCCGCATCCGCCGGAATTCCGGAAAAGACATGATAGACGGTCCAGCTCCGGTCAGCTTCGATGCGCCGGCCGTATTGATGGTCGCTGCCGTCACGGATTTTATTGATGGTCAAAAGCATCGGTATTCTCTCAAAGTTATATGAAAATTATCGTTGTTGCCTGCCGCCGGGTTCAGACTCGCACTCACCACAAAAGTCGGGAGAAGAGGATATAGCCCAGCGTCAGGATGGCGGCGACGGCGGSVAGCCGTACGAGCATGTCCATCCCGCAGATGCCAGCGTCGGATAACGCTCAGTAACGCCATGTCTATCACTCCAAAATCCCCTGCGATCAACCAGCAGGGGTGGGTTCAAACATGGGTCACTTCTCAATGGAAAAACCGCCCAATCCCGGGTCAGTTCTCGGCGGAAATCAACACTGCGTTTTCTGAAGTAATGGGGAGAAAAGGTCTCTAGAAGCGATAACGCCGTTGAACCG
>NZ_VLJG01000051.1:0-15784 GCF_007829415.1 Aminobacter sp. J44
CGGGTGCTGCCTATGGCGAGAAGAATGCCTTTCGGCTGGCCCAGCGCAACGGCTACCKCGACAGAGACTGGGAGACGCGGGCCGGAACAGTAGAACTTCGCATTCCGAAGCTCCGCACCGGCAGTTACTTCCCAAGCTTCGGCTTCAAGCGTTATCACACGCCGTTCACGGCGCTGAACGACGTCTCCTTCACCGTTGAACGCGGCGAAGCCGTCGGCATTATTGGCCGCAACGGCTCGGGCAAGTCGACGCTCTTGCAGATCATCTGCGGGACGCTGACGCCGACCTCCGGCAAGGTCGAGGTCAATGGACGTGTTGCCGCCCTGCTGGAGCTCGGCGCTGGCTTCAATCCGGAGTTCACCGGCCGCGAAAACGTCTACCTCAACGCGGCGCTGTATGGCCTCAACCGCAACGAAGTCGATGAGCGGCTGGATAACATCCTCGCCTTTGCCGATATTGGCGACTTCATTGACCAGCCCGTGCGCACTTATTCGAGCGGTATGTTCGTGCGCCTTGCCTTTGCGATCATCGCGCATGTCGATGCCGACATCCTCGTCATCGACGAGGCGCTTGCGGTCGGCGATGTCGCATTCGGACAAAAGTGCATGCGCTTCCTGCGCTCCTTCCGCGAGCGTGGCACGATCCTGTTCGTGAGCCATGACACGGCTGCGGTACTCGGACTATGCGACAGGGCTATCTGGCTGGACAAAGGGCGGGTCCAGGCGGAAGGCGCTGCAAAACCGGTGTGCGAAGCCTATTTCGGCCATCTTTTCGGGGATGAACTGAAGCCGCAAGAACCGGAGGAGCCGAGTCTTTCGACTTCGGCGCAGGAAGTCCTTGCGGTTCCGCCCGAGGATTGGATCGATGCGCGCAAGGAGTGGATCAACGCATCGCCCTTGCGAAACGACCTCGAGATATTCCTCTTCAACCCCGACGGCGGCGGCGATTTCGGGCATGGCGGCGCTGTGATCGAAGACGTTCGACTGACCGACGAGCAGGGACGTCCGCATCGCTGGATCGTTGGCGGCGAGCCGGTGTCGCTCACCGTCACCGTCAAGGCTAAGATTGACCTCGAGCGGCCAATCGTCGGCTTCTTCGTGAAGGACCGCCTCGGCCAGACGCTGTTTGGCGACAACACCTATCTGACGACGCAGATCAAGAGCGACACAATCGTGCGGGCCAAGGCAGGCGAGACACTGACAGCGACGTTCCGCTTTCCCATGCCCATCCTGCCACGAGGCTCCTACGTGATCGCCGTGGCGGTTGCCGACGGCACGCAGGAGGAGCATGTTCAGCACCACTGGATCCACGATGCCCTTGTCTTCAAGTCACATTCGAGTCACGCGGCGGCGGGCTTGATCGGCATACCGATGCTGGATATCCAGATGCATACGGCTTCTGCCCGCGCGGCAAATCCCGTTGCAGTACCGGCCCGCGGCTGACCCACTACCTGCCTTCCGATTGACCAAGAAGTGTTTTCCTCGTGAGCGATTCGCATCCAGATCCTTTGGCTAGCGCCCGCAGGGCTACATCCGCCTCCCAGGCGGTCCCGCAGAATGCGTTCGAGCACGTTCTGAACACCTGTGAGCCCGCCCTGATGGTTCCCCATCGGCTGGTCGAACCGGATTCCTGGGCGGGCCACATTCCGTTTGCCTTCTGGATCGCGGCCAACTTCCGGCCGCGCCGCTATGTCGAACTCGGGGTGCACACCGGCAATTCGTTCTGTGCTGTGGCACAGGCGGTGAAGCACTACGGTCTGCCGACCGACTGCTTCGGCATCGACCACTGGTTCGGCGATGAACAGGCAGGCCTCTATCGCGAAGACGTCTACGCCGACATCAAGGCGTGGCATGATCCTCGCTACGGTCACTTCTCACGACTGCTGCGGATGAGCTTCGAGGACGGGCGCGGCGCGGTTGATGACGGCACCGTCGATCTGCTGCACATCGACGGCCTGCACACTTACGAAGCCGTGCGGACGGACTTCGAGACGTGGCGGTCGAAGGTGAGCGATCGAGGCATCGTCCTGTTCCACGACACGAACGTGTTTCGTGCCGACTTCGGCGTCTGGCAGTACTGGAAGGAAATCCAGGCACAGTTCCCGACGTTTGAGTTCTTTCACAGCAACGGGCTTGGCGTTGCCTATGTCGGCTCCCAGCCGCTGGACGCTCTTCCGGAGCCTGTGGCTGCGCTGTTTGCGGGGAACGCGAACGACGCGTCGTTGGGAGAGGTACGCGGCTATTTCGCTCGTCTCGGCGAAGGCTTCATCCACCAGCTGCGCCTGAGCCAGATCCGCCGGCATGGGGAGCACTTCATGCGGGAGCTTTCCCGCGTCGGCCGAGAATTTGAAACGCTCAGGCTGGATCGTGAGCGACTGCTTGAGCCTGCTTCCAACTGGGAGCAACTGGCGCATGCAACCAATGCGGCACTCGGGCTCGATTTGAAAGACCTCAGCCGGGCGCTAGCGGACAACGCAATAAGTGAGAATCCGCAGGCGCGCGAGGATCGCGCCTATTTGCGGAGTCGGCTTTCTGAACTGATTGCGGAAGGCACTATCAAGCGCACCGCAAGTGAGCGCGTTCTTTCCAATGTGGCTTCGCTGGCCGAAAAATTGGTCACCAAGCTCGAGAGGCGGCCTCAACCGGTCGAGGAATCACCAGCTGTCGCGATTGGCACCAGCGGGCTTTTTGACGACGCGTACTACGCACTCACTCCGGAAGCGCGGAAGGCAGGGACAGACCCACTGGATCACTACCTGACCGTTGGAGAAGCTCGCTTTATCGCTCCATCGGCAAAGTTCGATCCTGAGTACTACGCGCGCCGCAATCCTGACGTGGCTTCGTCCGGTTTTGGCCTACTGAAGCACTACGTCTTCTTCGGACAACGTGAGGGGCGCCAGCCTCTGCCGCCCGCCCTGCGTCTTTCGCTACCCGTTCTGCAGCGAGATCGCCCGAGAGCTCTGCTCTTGTTTGGGACGGCCGATCGTTGCGACAGCGTCGTGTTCGCCCTGACGCTGGCCCAGAAGCTGCGGCCCACACATGAGGTCATTGCCGTTTTCAAGAATGGCGGAGCACTTCGCTCGTCGTTCGAGATTTGCTGCGCTGGGACGATCGACATTCCATTCGAGGATGGAATCCACCACAAAGACTGGATCGCACTGCTGCAGCGCTTGGCCTGTGAACTGCGACCCGATTTCGCAATTGCAGTTGATGAAAGTGCGCGGCCGTTTGTTCGCGGACTGACAGAAGCCGGGGTTGGCGTCACACAACTTGTCCAGAACTTCGCGCAGTTCGTGAACCCCATTAACGAGGCCTACGATTTCCTTTGGTGGGCGCACCGAGTTGTTTTCCCTTCCGCCCTCGTTGCGAATTCCTATCGAAAGGAACATCCGCATCTGCTGGACCGCCAGTATGATGTTCTGGCGATAACTGGCACTGTAACGCACGACATCGAGTCTCCGTTCGGATCGGACCCCGCACTCGTTGATGCGCGAAAGCGACTGCGATCCCGATCTAAGCCGGGAGCATTCGTTGTCCTAGGCAGCGGCCCGCTGTCCTCCCGGTCGGGGGTGGATCTGTTTGCTGCAGTAGCCGCAAAGGCGATATCCGCGGGACATTCGTCTCGTCCTCTGCATTTTGTCTGGATCGAAGACGATGAGAGCCCAGAACACGCAGCGGAAATGCGCGGCCTGCTGGATGTTTACTCTGCTCAGCACGGGCTCGGCGCATCCTTTGAAATTTTGGCGTCGCCTGACGGAGTCAGCGACATTATCGGCGCAGCCGATCTGTTCGCGCTGACGGCGAGGTTATCTGCTCTCCCGAACCACGCCTCCACTGCGATGGCACAGGGAGTTCCCGTCGTATGTTTCGACCAGATGAATAGTCTGGCAGAGAGTTTGGCATTGGAGCCGCTGAAGCAACTCCTTCTGCCCTATCTGGACGTAAGCGCAGTGGCGGAGAAGATCTGTCAGCTGGCAAATGATGAAGCTTTATATTCGCAGATCAGGGCTGCCCTTCTTGCACGCTCTGCTACATTTGAAGGGAGTCTCGACGGTTACGCCGCGCGGCTGGTAGGAGTTGCGAACAGCGCAGCCGAAGAGGCACGCGCCGTCACCCATAGCTACGAGTCGGCGAAGACTGAGAAACTCGTCGCATCGGAGGAATTGCTCCCTGCCACGCCTCCGCACGATCCCGTGCCGCAGGATCATCTTCAAACCTATCTCCAGCGCTGGCGGATCGCAGCGTCGGCAGGTGTCATGCCGCCAAAGTGGATCCGCCGCCCCGTGGCGGGTTTCAATCCGCTCATCTATCTCGAGGACGCCCTTGCTGGCGATCTTTCGAAAGAGCCGTTCACGGACTGGCTGCAGAAGGGACGCCCCGAAGGCCGCTGGACCCATCCCATCGTGAACTTGACCGCAGCGCCGACAGCTCAGACCTCAACAGCCAAGGTGCTGCTCCACGGCCACTTCTATTACCTAGACTTGATCGAGGAGTTCCTGGACCGGCTGTCAAAGAACCGGAACGAATTCGATCTCTTGGTGACCGTTCCCAATGAACCGGCAGTTGAGAGGGCACAGGCGATTGTTGCGCGATTGGCACCACAACGAAAGGTGGAGGTCAGGGCGGTAGGGAATCTCGGACGGGACATTGGCCCGCTCCTCAGCAACATCCGATTTGATGAGCTGTCCAAGTACGATATCGTCGGCCATATTCATGGCAAGAAATCTCCGCATGCAGCTTACCAAATTGGGGATGTCTGGAGAACATTCCTTTGGGAACATCTCGTAGGCGGCGAGACGCCCGCGGCTGACATCTGCGTGGAAAGGCTGATGAGCAATCCGAACTTGGGCCTGATCTTCCCCGAAGATCCGAATCTCATCGGTTGGGACGCCAATTTTGAAGCAGCGACCGCGCTGGCAAAGAGAATGGGGCGGACCGCGCCGCTGCCTGCCACCTTCGAATGGCCGATCGGCACGATGTTCTGGGCGCGGCCCGCAGCACTCAAGCCACTTTACGACCTCAAGCTGACCAGCGGCGATTACCCTGAAGAACCAGTCCCGCCAGACGGCACCATCCTCCACGCGCTGGAGCGGCTCATTCCATTTGCGGTCGAACAGGCGGGCTTCGGCTATGCCGCAAGTCACCTGCGACAGGTGCAGCGTTGAGCGTTCATGTCATCCTTGGAGGCTGCGGCTTCATCGGCCGGCATGTGGCGCTCGCATTGCACCAGCGTGGCGATGAGGTCATTCTCGCGGACGTGGTGGCGCCGTCGGATGAAATAAGGAAGATCCTGCCTGTTGCCTTCCGCAAGGTAGAGCCAGGCCGGGCCGACTGGGATGCCGTGACGAAGGGGGCGGATGTCGTCCACCACTATGCATGGACGACCATCCCGTTCACCGCCAATGCAGATCCGGTTGCGGATCTCGATGCGAACCTCCGGGAAACCGTTCGCCTGCTGGAAGTCCTGCGCGCACGAAAAGCGGAAACCGGGCAAGCACCTAAGGTGGTTTTCTCGTCGTCGGGCGGGACGGTTTACGGGCCCATCAGGCATACGCCCGTCAGTGAAAACCATCCTTATAATCCCATCAACGCCTACGGGGCGTCCAAGGCCGCGGCTGAGATCTACCTGAGTTCCTACCGCGCAACCCACGGCATCGACTGCCGTATCGCGCGGATCGCCAACCCGTATGGCGCTGGACAAAATCCCGCGCGCCGGCAAGGAGCCGCCAGCACTTTCCTGTTCCAGGCGCTCGCCGGGGAAACGATCTCGATCTGGGGTGACGGCTCAATCGTCCGCGACTACATCCACATTGCCGACGTGGCGGCCGCCCAGGGGTCACCGGCGGGGGGGCCCGCCGGGGGTGCCGGGGCGGCCGCCCCGGCCGACGCGATTTCCCGGGACGAGCCGCCCGTATTCAACGTCGGCAGCGGCGAAGGCGTTTCGCTGAACCACATCATCGACGTCCTGCGGGATCAGTTGGGCCTCGACCCCATCGTCTCCTACTCCCCGGGCCGTTCGTTCGACGTCCCCGTCAGCGTACTCGACATTACCAAGGCGCGCCTTCAGCTTAACTGGCAGCCGCGCCTCAGCTTCGCCGAAGGCTACCGGCGCATGCTGGCCGACGTTCGGGGCGTCACGCCCCTGTTTTCAACATTGCTGGACAATCACTGACTAATGCATCCGCCTGCCGACGCACCCCTCGTCTCCGTCATCATGCCGGTCTACAACCACTCCCGGTACGTGGCAGACGCACTGCATTCGATCATCTCGCAGGATTGGCGTCCGCTTGAGGTCATTGTCATCGATGACGGCTCTAAGGATGATAGCCTCGACATCGTCAAAAGGATTGCCGACGCCCTTCCAGAAAGTCCCGGCCTGACGCTGCGGGTATCCGGTCGCGAGAACAAGGGCGCGCATACGACGATCAACGAAGGTCTGGCGATGGCGCGCGGTGAATACCTCGCGATCCTGAACTCCGACGACATGTTCATGCCGGGGCGCCTCAGGCGCTGCCTGGAAGCTGCCAAGGCACACAAGTCGCGGATGGTCATAAGCTACGTCGATCCAATCGACGACGACGGCAATCCCCTGTCGGGCGATCATCCATGGCGCCACTGGTACGCCGATGTGATGATGCACGAGCTCGATCTTGCTCCGAGTTTGTCGAGCCTGCTGCTCCGCTACAACATCGGCGTTTCCACCGGCAACTTCTTCTTCCACCGATCTCTCCTCGAAGAAATCGGCCCCCTTGCGGACTACCGCTACGCGCACGACCTCGATTTCCTGCTACGGGCGAGCTATCTGGAAGAACCGGTTCTTGTGCGCGACAAGCTCTATCGCTACCGCGTTCATGCCAGCAACACGATCAAGGAAAGCGATGAGAAGGCGACCGCGGAAGTTGCCAAGATCGTTCGCGAGTACCTGCTGAAGACCTTCGACGCCGCCCCGAAGAATCCCCTCGCACCGCAGTTCAACAACGGTTGCTATCATCTCGGCTCCACGCCCTGGCCGCCCCACCTTGGGATGGCCATCGACAGCCTGATGTACGGTCCGACGGTGCGCGATATCGCCAAGGACGCCCCCTCTGTTGCGCGTCCGCTGAATAAGGCACCTGCACCGGAGGTCGCGCGGAAATCCATCACGTTGCTCAGTCACGAACTGAGCCGTACGGGAGCCCCGGTGCTTCTGCGCGACGTCGCCTCCGCCCTGCACGGCGCAAGCATCAAGACGAATGTGGTGAGTCTCGGCACCGGTCCACTGGCCGACGATTACGCGAAGATGGGCAGCCCCGTCGTGACGGACAGCGCCCTCACCCGTGCGCTATCCGTGGGCAGCGCGTTCCTGACACAGCTCGCCAACGATCGTCGCGTGCCGGGTTTTGTGGCCCGTCCGATGCATCTTGCAGCGCGAGTTTCGGGAGTTGCGGGTTCACGACTGCGACTCCTGAACTATCGCCGGAAGCTGCGTCCAACGGGTACGCTCCTCATCAATTCTTTTGCCAGCTGGCCGCTGGCGTTGCCCCTCCTCGACCGGTGGAAAGGGCCCGCCTACTGGTACATCCACGAAACCTTCGAGCCCGCCATTCTGATGCGAGGCGAGAAGCACCAGCAGCGGCTGCGGAACCTGTATGAAAGCGGCAAGTTCTCGTTTCTCTTTGGCTCCGATGCCACGAGAGCGAAGTGGGCCTCCGACGGCTACGACGGTGAAGTGTTTTACTGGAGCGGCCTGAGTTCCAAAACCGAGTACATGCGCTTCGCTCCCCGCAACAAGCAGATCATCCTGTCGGTGCAATCCACCGGTCCGCGCAAGGGCACCCTCAGCCTGATCGAGGGCTTTGCCATTGCCCGACGTCAGGGACTGATCAGCAAGGATGCCGAGCTGCACATCGTGGGCGCGCATCAGCCGTCCAAGAACCAGATGAGCCGGGATTTTCTTTGCCGGATCATGCAGCCGGACGTCCGGGGTTCGGTTCACCTGATCCCTAACCTGGCACCCGACGAGCTCGATGCGCACTACAGCAGCGCCACCGTCTATGTGCAATCTTCTACCATGGAGTGCCTGCCGCTCGCCCTGCTGAGTGCCATGGCGCACGGGCTACCTATCATCTCGACGGACGCCGACGGCTGCCGGGAAGCAATCCTAAATGAGGAAACCGGCCTGCTGATCGCGTCACGCCAGCCGGAACTCATGGCGCAGGCGCTCGGGCGGATGCTGTCCAACCCCGAGGCGGCGGATCGGATGGCGAAGGCCGCGCGCGAGCGCTTCGAGCAAAAGTTTTCACTGGAAGTCACGGTCCAGGCGCTTCTGGAACGCCTCACAAGATAACGCCGCACCGCTTGGGGTGCGCAAACTTGCGGGTGGTCTCCAAGAGTATAGCGCTCGCCCTTCCCTGAACTGAAAAGGGCGGCACACCTTACGGTGATGCCGCCCTTCTTATAGGTGTTCCGGCCTTCTTAGTCCTCGCGCATACTCTTCCGCATCGCGTCGGTCAGCGGCGAAGTGAGGTAATCGAAGACGGTACGCTCGCCCGTCGAGATCATCACTTCGGCTGGCATGCCAGCACTCAGGCGCTCCTCGATGTCATCCGGGACCATGCCCTTGCTGACCTTGATCCGCGCGAGGAAGTACGGTGGCGTCCGGCCATCCTGCGGTGTGATACTCGCACGCGAAACGGTGTCAACCGTGCCGATGACGATCGGCATGAAGCGCCCCGGGAAAGCCGAGAACTTGACTTCCGCCTTCAGCCCCTCGCGGACGCTGTCGATGTCGATGGGTGCTACCTGGGCGTTGATGACCATCTGGTCGTCGCCGGGGACGACCTGCATCAGCACTTCGCCTGGGCGGATGACACCGCCGGTGGTGTGGAAGCGGATGTTCTGGACGAAGCCATCGACGGGCGCGGTGATCAGCGTGCGCTCGAGCACGTTTTCCGCGACCTTCCGCTGCTCCATCAGCTCCTGCAGCTGGCCGTTGATTTCCTTGTACTCGGAGCTTGCACGCTCCTTGTATTGCTGCTGCGCTTGCAGGATCTGGAACTGGGTCTCGCCGATCGATTTCTCGACCTTGGCCATTTCCGTTTCCATGCGGGCGACGTTTTGCTGCACCTCAACGTACTCTTCCTCATAGGTCGAGAAGAGATTCGTCTGGACCGCACCCTTCTTCACCGCCGGACGAAGACGCTCGAGACGCTCCGACAGAATCTGGGCACGCTTGGCGAAAGCCTGCTTCTGGTCCTCCAGCCCTTCAAGCTCGCGCTGGAGCTGCTCGATGCGGCTGGTGAGAATGCTCACCTGAGACGAGAGGATTGACTTGCGGTCGTTGAAGATCTCGCGCTGGTCGGCAACGGCGAGCTGCACCTCAGGCGATGGGTCCTTCAGAAGTTCCTCTGAGAGCTCGAAATCCTCGGCCATGCGGCGCTCTGCCTGCAAACGAGCGGCGGTCGCTTCGGCGATATGCTGGCGAATCGTCAGCACGCGCAGGTTGGCGCGGGCCTGGACGTCGTTGAGGCGCATCATCACCTCGCCCGCCTTCACCTGCTGGCCTTCCTCGACGTTGATCTCCTCGATGATGCCGCCCTCGAGATGCTGGATCTCCTTGCGGTTCGAGGCGACGTCAATGACCCCCGGAGCGATCACAGCGCGATCGAGCTTGGCAGTGGCGGCCCACACGCCGACAACACCGAAAGTCAGGGCGATGATCGAATAGCCTGCAACGATGAACGGTTTCGGATTCGACCGGTTCTTCTTCTTGCTCACGATGATGTTCCGCTACTTTATCAGGCGCTCTGCGCGACAGGCTGCTGTACCGGCTGAACGCGCTGCACGTTCGCCGTCTGGGGTCTGAACAGCTCCTGCGGCGTCGTGAATGCCTGCATGATTCCGTCACGCATGATGAGGACGCGGTCGCTGATCGCGAGAAGGTTCGTCTTGTGCGTGACGAGTACGATGGTAATGCCGGCCGCCTTCATCGCCTTGATGGCTTCGAACAGCGCCGTCTCGCCATCACTATCGAGGTTCGAGTTTGGCTCGTCGAGCACGACCAGACGCGGCATGCCGTAGATGGCCCGGGCAAGACCGATGCGCTGACGCTGGCCGCCTGAAAGCTGCTGTCCGTTGTCGCCAACTTGGGTCTCGTAACCGCCCGGCAGGCGCAGGATCATCTCATGCACACCAGCCATCTGCGCGGCTTTGACCACCTGCTCCGACTCGCCCGACTGGAAGCGCGAGATGTTTTCCGCAATCGTGCCGGCAAACAGGCGCACCTCCTGCGGCAAATAGCCGACATGGCGGCCGATCTGCTCGGCATCCCAGTGCGCGATCTCCGCCCCGTCGATGCGCACCGTGCCGCTGACCGCGGGCCAGACGCCGACGATGTGGCGGATGAGGCTTGACTTGCCCGAACCGGACGGACCGATGATTGCAAGTGTCTGCCCGGGCTCCACGGCGAAGTTGATGCCTTTGAGGAACGGGGTGCGGGTACCCGGCAGCACCGAGGTCAGGTTCTCTACCTGCAGGTGGCCGAGCGGAGTCGGCAACTCGGTGCGATCTTCGTCGCCCGGCACCATCTCGAACAGGCGCTTGAGGCGTGCATGCGCCTGGCGTGCCGTCACAAACTGCTTCCACTGCGCCACGCCCTGCTCGACCGGCTGCAATGCGCGGCCCATCATGATCGAGGCTGCGATCATGATGCCGGGGCTGATCTCTTGATGCAGCGCGAGATAGGCGCCGAGGCCGAGGATCGCCGACTGCAGCACCATGCGGAAGAATTTCTGGAAGGTCAGGATCGTGCCGGCCTTGTCGCTGGCGTCGGCCTGAGCATCCAGCATCTGGCCATGGCGCTGCTGCCAGCGCTCGCCCAGCGCCCTCTCCATGCCCATGGAGCGGATCACCTCGGCATTCTGCAGCACGGTGCTGGCGAACTGGTTCGCCCCCTGCGCCGCATTGTTGGCGGCCTTCAGCTGGGCTCGGGTCGAGTACTCGTTGATGAGCGCCAGCGCGAAGATGACGATCGCTCCGGTCAGGGCGAGGTAGCCAAGCCAGGAGTGGAACAGGAAGCAAACAACGATAAATACCGGGACCCACGGCGCGTCGAAGAATGCGATGATGCCGGAGCCCGTCAGGAACTCGCGTACCTTGTCTCCGTCCGACAGAATCTGCTCGGCGCCGCCGTTGGGATTGTTCAGGCGCAGCTTCACGGCGCGGCTGAAGAGGCTCTGCGAGAGCACCTCATCGAACTGCATCCCAGCGCGCACAAGCATTCGGGAACGTACATATTCGAGCACACCGTACACTGCCATCAGGAACAGAGTGATGAGCGAGATCATCACAAGGGTGTACTCGTTTCACGTTCCCAACACGCGATCATATATTTGCAGCATGTAAAGAGGAGCTGCAAAAAGCAGCAAGTTGATCGCGAAACTGAATATGAAAGTCGTCACAACGACCGCGCGGAATTTGTCGTAGGCGTCATGAAGAGGTGTTTTTTGTTGCATGAACCTATCTCAATTATCCCGAGCGATATTAAACCAGATTCAAGCTAACCTTCTAGCGTAGCCTTTCCGCCATTGCAATCGAGGCGTCATATCGACAACATACAGTGTTGCACTGAAATCCAACTCGAAAGGATGCAACCTCTCTTTAATAAAGACTGCACCAATCCTCATTTTCATGAGCATAATCTCGATTGTTTTGATTTATTTTTGGACTGAGCGTCTGTTCCCTCCATTTTTGGCCCAACGACAAAATTCCATTTTTGCCGACCTCGAGGGAACCAAGTCGCCGTCGCGAATGGCGCGTCGACAGCAGTGATTCAAAGATTTGGGTTCAAAACATTGCCTAAATCAGCTAGCACCACATCGCCCAAAGTCTAGCTTGCGGGCGAAAGCGACCGAAAGCCAAATGTGTCAGCGCTTCCGGAGCAGTCGCCGTGCCGCTCCCCGCGGCAAGTCTGAAGTGGAACCCTAGCCTATGAGCGGAAACGTGTACCTTATCCACCCCAAGCGGTTTGGCGACAGCCGCGGCTGGTTCACGGAGGTCTACAACGAGAAGCGCTTTGCCGAGCTCGGGATCACCTGCCGTTTCGTCCAGGATAATCACTCGATGTCCGTCCCGGTGGGAACTATCCGTGGCCTTCACTTCCAGACGCCGCCTTTTGCACAAGACAAGCTGGTGCGCTGCATTCGCGGCAGCATCTTTGACGTCGCCGTCGACATCCGACACGGCTCGCCGACCTACGGAAAGTGGGTCGGCGCAGTGCTGTCTGCGGAAAATGGCGACCAGCTGTTTATTCCGGCCGGCTTTGCGCACGGCTTCGTCACGCTCGAGCCATCGACCGAGGTCACCTATAAGGTCTCAAGCGGCTACGCGCCCGCCAATGACGGGGGCATCCTCTGGAACGACGAGGACATCGGCGTCGACTGGAGGCTTCCCGCAGGCGTCGAACCGATCCTCAGCGACAAGGACAAGAAGCAGCCGCGCCTTGCCGAGTTGGAAAGTCCATTCCCCTACGACGGCACACCTCTGCAGCTAGTAGAGGTGTAGGTCAGCCGATGCGCAGGATTCTCATAACCGGCGGAACCGGTCAGGTCGGCACCGAACTCGAGGCAATCACTTGGCCTGAAGACGTGGAGGTCGTACGTCCGTCCCGCAGTGAACTGGATCTGTCAAGCGTCGCAGCAATCCGGGCTTACTTTGCCAGCGAAAAGGTCGACGCGGTGATCAACCCGGCCGCTTACACCGCGGTGGACAAGGCCGAAAACGACTGCGCCGACGCTTTTGCCGTGAATGCGACAGCGGCTGCCGCCCTGGCCGATGCGACGCGTCAGCAAGACATCCCGCTGATCCACGTCTCGACCGACTATGTCTTCGATGGAGCGAAGTCCGGCGCCTACGAGATCGATGACCCGATCCGGCCGATCAACGTCTACGGGGCCTCGAAGGCTGCCGGTGAACTTGCGGTCCGCACCGGCAATCCACGGCACGTCATCCTTCGCACAGCCTGGGTGTTCTCTCCGCACGGCGGCAACTTCGTGAAGACGATGCTTCGCCTTGCGGATCGTCCAGAGCTGCGGGTGGTGGATGACCAGAAGGGGTGCCCAACATCCGCCACGGACATTGCGGCTACGCTTGCTGCGATCACGTTACGTCAACTTGATGACCCCGCTGCACCTTGCGGGACCTATCACTTCGTCAATGATGGCCCCACGACTTGGTGCGCGTTCGCACGCGAGATCTTTCACCAGGAGGAGGCAGCTGGTGGCAAGGTGCCGGTGGTCCATGCCATCCCAACCAGCGAATATCCTACGCCGGCGCGGCGTCCTGCCAACTCGGTGTTGTCGGTGAAGCGGTTGAGCGACGACTACGGCATCCGACCCCGGCCATGGACCGAAGCTTTGCAGGACACACTGGCGGCGCTGCGAGACCATAAGATGAAAGGCACTATCTGATGAAGGGCATTATCCTGGCCGGTGGCTCGGGCACCAGGCTTCATCCGGCGACCCTTGCTGTGAACAAGCAGCTGATCCCGATCTACGACAAGCCGATGATCTACTATCCGCTGTCGGTGCTGATGCTCGCGAAAATCCGCGACATCCTGATCATCTCGTCGCCGGAGTATCTGGACAACTACAAACGCCTGTTCGACGACGGCAGCAAGTGGGGCCTGAACATCTCCTATGTCGAGCAGCCGAGCCCGGACGGCCTCGCCCAGGCGTTCACTCTGGGCGCCGACTTCATCGGCTCCGACCCGGCAGCACTTGTACTCGGCGACAACATCTTCTTCGGGGCCGGTCTGAGTACTCTCGTGCAGAAGGCGCGCAGCCGCACGGAAGGCGCGACCGTCTTCGCGTACGAGGTCGATGATCCGGAACGCTATGGCGTCGTTGAGCTCGATCCGAATGGCCGCGCGATCAGCCTCGAGGAAAAGCCAAAGCAGCCGAAATCCCGCTTTGCCGTTACGGGCCTCTACTTCTACGACAACAAGGTCGTGGAATATGCGCGCCAGCTGAAGCCGTCGGCTCGCGGCGAATATGAGATCACAGATCTCAACCGCATCTACATGGAACAGGGCAACCTCTTCGTCGAGAAGATGTCACGCGGCTATGCTTGGCTCGACACCGGCACGCATGACAGCCTGCTCGAGGCCAGCGAGTTCGTCCGTACGATCCAGCACCGCCAGGGCACGCACATCGCCTGCATCGAGGAGATCGCCTACCTCAACAGTTGGATTTCGAAGGACAAGGTGATGGAGTACGGCAACTATTACTCGAAGACCGAGTACGGCAAGTATCTGCTGAAACTTGCTGAAGCCACAAATCCGCAGCAGTAATCTCAAAGCTGCGACCAGAACAACTCAGGGAGCTCACATGCGTATTCTCGTTACCGGAGGGGCCGGGTTCATCGGATCGGCACTGGTGCGCTATCTCGTCGCCGAGGTGGGCGCCGAGGTGCTGACCGTCGACAAGCTCACCTATGCCGGCAACCTCCACTCCCTGCGCGCCATCGAAAACGCGCCGAACCACCGCTTCTTGCGCGCGGACATCTGCGATGCGGCGGCGATCAACGAGGCATTCCGCTCCTTTCAGCCGGATCGGGTAATGCACCTGGCGGCGGAAAGTCACGTCGACCGCTCGATCACTGGAGCAGGCGACTTCATTCAGACGAACGTCATCGGCACCTTTACCATGCTGGATGCTGCGCGCCGCTACTGGACCGGCCTTCCTGCAGACCGCAAGGACGCATTCCGCTTCCTGCATGTCTCGACCGACGAGGTTTACGGCTCGCTCGGCGACGAAGGTCTCTTCCGGGAAGTCACGCCTTACGATCCGTCTTCTCCCTACTCTGCATCAAAGGCAGCGAGCGACCATCTCGCCACCGCCTGGCAGCGCACCTACGGCCTGCCGGTAGTCATCTCCAACTGCTCGAACAATTACGGGCCGTATCATTTCCCTGAAAAGCTCATCCCGCTGATCATCCTCAACGCGCTCGAGGGCAAGCCGCTGCCGGTCTACGGCACCGGCGCCAACATCCGCGACTGGCTCTACGTCGATGACCACGCGAGGGCACTGCACCTGATCTGCTCGCGCGGCCGGGTCGGCGAGAAGTACAATGTCGGGGGCCGCAACGAGCGCCGCAACATCGACGTGGTACGCCGCGTCTGCGAGATCCTCGACCAGATGAAGCCACAGGGTGCTCCGCACGACCGGCTGATTCAGTTCGTCACTGACCGCCCTGGCCATGACGCTCGCTATGCAATCGATGCTACCAAGCTCGAGACCGAGCTCGGCTGGCGCGCGCAGGAAAACTTCGACACTGGCATCGAAAAGACGGTGCGCTGGTACATTGAGAACGAGTGGTGGTGGCGCCCGCTGCGCGACGGTGTCTATGACGGCCAGCGTCTGGGCACGCTCGAAGCCGCGAACAACGGCTAAGTTTATCTAGAAAAGCTTCAGGCCGTGCGTCGCGTAGAAGCGCACGGCCGATTTCCCGAATTGGCGGATGTGCCACCAGCCCTTCTTGCCGGCCTTGCCTCCTGCATGGACGATTCTCACGGCGGGTACGTAGGCTAGAGCAGATTCGATTTAGTCCGGGTCATATCCCGCCGCCTCGAAGTAGTGCCGGCATTCCTGCGGGGTGAAGGCGGAGAGGCAGKCGGCGACCGCTGACCAGAGATCGTCAATGGTTCTGGCGGCGGCTTTTCTAAGCAGGGCCTTCAGCTTCGAGAAAGCCATCTCGATGGGGTTGAAGTCTGGGGAGTATGGCGGGAGGAACAGGAGCCGTGCGCCAAC
>NZ_VLJG01000052.1:0-15350 GCF_007829415.1 Aminobacter sp. J44
GCCTGGCGGGGGCATGAGGCCCTCTCGCCCCTTCATTATCTTCACTTCGTCAGGCACCGGCAGCGCCCCTGCGCTCGGTCATCCCGCCCCAACGAAAAACCCGCCAAAAAATCGGCGGGTTTGTCAGTGGTCTGAAGGCCGGCAGAGCCGGGCTTCTCATTCGCTATGCAGTCGCCTTCAGGCTGCGAGCGCGCCCTGCAGCGTCTGCAGCTGCGACAGCAGCTCTTCGGCTTTGGTGCGGGACTCGTCGTCCTTGGCATCCGCGACGTCTTCCTTGGCGTCCTGGATCCGGCGGGCGAGTTCCTCGCGGTCAAGGTCTGCGACTGCAACGGCGGATTCCGCCAGCAGCGTGCAGCCTTCCGGGACGATGTCGGCAAAGCCGCCGAACACGACGAAACGGGTTTCGCCGCCCGATGCCTGCTTCACGGTGACGACGCCCGGCTTGACCGTGGTCATGACCGGCGCGTGCTTGGCCATCACCGTCATCTCGCCTTCCGTCGCCGGAATGGTGACAGCTTCGACCATCTCGGAAACGAGCAGCCGCTCGGGCGAGACCAGTTCAAACTTGAAGGCTTCAGCCATGCAATCCTAGCAGCTGGCGGATGCCGTTTGGCATCCGCTGGCCACTACTCCCTTTGTTACGCCGCTTCCGCAGCCAGACGCTGTGCCTTCTCGATCGCTTCCTCGATGGTGCCGACCATGTAGAAGGCGGCTTCCGGAAGGTGGTCGTACTCGCCGTTCACCAGGCCCTTGAAGCCCTTGATGGTGTCCTGCAGGTCGACCAGCTTGCCCGGCGAACCGGTGAAGACTTCAGCGACGAAGAACGGCTGCGACAAGAAGCGCTCGATCTTGCGGGCGCGGGCAACGGTGAGCTTGTCCTCTTCGGACAGCTCGTCCATGCCCAGGATCGCGATGATGTCCTGGAGAGCCTTGTAGCGCTGCAGCGTCTGCTGAACGGCGCGAGCAACCTGGTAGTGCTCCTCGCCGACGATCTGCGGATCGAGCATACGCGACGTGGAGTCCAGCGGGTCCACAGCCGGGTAGATACCCTTTTCCGCGATCGCGCGGTTCAGCGTCGTGGTCGCGTCAAGGTGCGCGAACGACGTTGCCGGCGCCGGGTCGGTCAGGTCGTCCGCAGGGACGTAGATGGCCTGAACCGAGGTAATCGAGCCCTTCTGGGTCGTGGTGATGCGCTCCTGCAGAGCACCCATGTCGGTTGCCAGCGTCGGCTGATAACCCACGGCCGAAGGAATACGGCCGAGAAGAGCCGACACTTCCGAACCAGCCTGGGTGAAGCGGAAGATGTTGTCCACGAAGAACAGCACGTCCTGACCCTGGTCGCGGAAGTACTCTGCAACGGTCAGACCGGTCAGAGCGACGCGAGCGCGGGCCCCCGGAGGCTCGTTCATCTGGCCGTAAACGAGTGCGGCCTTGGAACCTTCACCGCCGCCCTTCTTGTTCACGCCCGATTCGATGAACTCGTGGTAGAGGTCGTTGCCCTCACGGGTACGCTCACCGACGCCAGCGAATACGGAGTAACCGCCGTGCGCCTTAGCGATGTTGTTGATGAGCTCCTGGATGAGAACCGTCTTGCCGACGCCAGCGCCGCCGAACAGGCCGATCTTACCGCCCTTGGCGTACGGAGCCAGCAGGTCGATGACCTTGATGCCGGTGACGAGGATTGCCGCCTCGGTCGACTGCTCGACATACTCCGGAGCCGGAGCGTGAATGCCACGAACTTCACTCGCCTCGATCGGGCCGCACTCGTCGATTGGCTCGCCGACGACGTTGATGATGCGGCCGAGCATCTGCGGGCCGACCGGAACCGAGATCGGACCACCCGTGTCGCGCACCGGCTGGCCGCGGACGAGACCTTCGGTCGCGTCCATAGCGATGGTGCGGACGATGTTCTCGCCGAGGTGCTGCGCGACCTCGAGGACGAGGCGGTTGCCCTGGTTGTCGGTCTCGAGCGCGTTCAGGATCGCCGGCAGCTCGCCGTCGAAGGCGACGTCGACGACAGCGCCGATGACCTGGTGGATCCTGCCGGTCGCGCCATTTGCCGCGACGCCGGCGGCTGCGCCGACCTTCGCCGAAGCCTTCTTGGCCGCGGGCGCCTTAGCGGCCTTGGCGTCAGACGCCTCGGCCGACTTTGGGGTAGCTGCTTTAGCCATTCTAAATACCCTCTTCAATCGTTCCTGTTGTCCGGCCTGCGGCGGCTTTCACCGCGCAGAACGGCACTAGAGCGCTTCCGCACCCGCGATGATTTCGATCAGTTCGGTGGTGATCTTCGCCTGACGCTGGCGGTTGTACGTGATCGACAGCTTGTTGATCATGTCGCCCGCATTGCGCGTCGCGTTGTCCATGGCCGACATCTTGGCGCCCATTTCACCGGCGGCATTTTCCAGCAGCGCGCTGAAGATCTGCACCGAAATGTTGCGCGGGATCAGATCCGACAGGATCGCGCCGGCATCCGGCTCATACTCGTAGATCGCGCAGGCACCATTCTGCTCTTCAGCAGCCGGCGCGGCGGCCGGGATGAGCTGGCGCGCAGTCGGCACCTGGCTGATCACCGACTTGAACTGCGAGTAGAACAGCGTCGCAACGTCGAACTCGCCCTTGTTGAAGAGCGAGATCACCTTGCGAGCGATCGCGTCAGCATTGGCGAAGCCGATCTGCTTGACGTCGCGCAGCTCGATGCGGTCGATGATCTTGTCGGCGAAGTCGCGACGAAGGATGTCGTAGCCCTTCTTGCCGACGGTGATGATCTTGACCGTCTTGCCCTCGGCGATAAGCCGGCGGGCATGATCGCGCGCAAAACGCGCGATCTGCGAGTTGAAACCACCGCAAAGGCCGCGTTCGGCGGTGGCGACGATCAGCAGGTGAACGTCGTCCTTGCCGGTACCGGCCATCAGCGCCGGGGCGTCAGCCGGATCAACGACCTTGCCAATATTGGCCATCACCGCAGCCATTCGCTCCGAATAGGGGCGAGCGGCTTCCGCAGCCTCCTGAGCGCGACGCAGCTTCGCCGCGGCGACCATCTGCATCGCCTTGGTGATCTTCTGCGTTGCCTTCACCGAGGCGATGCGGTTGCGAAGTTCTTTCAGTGAAGCCATTCGGCTGCCCCTGTTCCTCTACGCTTTGCCTCAGGCGAAGGACTTGGCGAACGCGTCGATCTCGGCCTTGAGCTTGGCGCGCAGATCGTCGGAAAGCGCCTTCTCCTTGCGGATGGCTTCCAGGACCGAGCCCTGCGAACGCAGGTGCGTCAGCAGACCCTGCTCGAACTTGCCGACCTGATTGATCGGAAGATTGTCGAGGTAACCCTGGGTACCGGCGAAGATGACGGCGACCTGCTCTTCCGTCTTCAGCGGCGAGAACTGCGGCTGCTTCAGGAGTTCGGTCAGGCGAGCACCGCGGTTCAGCAGGCGCTGGGTTGCAGCGTCAAGGTCCGAACCGAACTGCGCGAACGCAGCCATTTCACGGTACTGGGCGAGCTCACCCTTGATCGAGCCTGCGACCTGCTTCATCGCCTTGATCTGGGCGGCGGAGCCGACGCGCGACACCGACAGACCCACGTTCACGGCCGGGCGGATACCCTGGAAGAACAGGTTGGTCTCGAGGAAGATCTGGCCGTCGGTGATCGAGATCACGTTGGTCGGGATGTACGCCGAGACGTCGTTCGCCTGGGTTTCGATGACCGGCAGAGCGGTCATGGAGCCGGCGCCCATCTCGTCGCTCATCTTCGCAGCGCGCTCGAGCAGACGCGAGTGCAGGTAGAAGACGTCGCCCGGGTAAGCTTCACGGCCCGGCGGGCGGCGGAGCAGCAGCGACATCTGGCGGTAAGCCACAGCCTGCTTGGTCAGGTCGTCGTATGCGATCAGCGAGTGCTTGCCGTTGTCACGGAAGTATTCGCCCATCGCAGCGCCCGCGAACGGGGCGAGATACTGCAGCGGAGCCGGGTCCGAAGCGGTCGCGGCGATGACGATCGAGTACTCGAGAGCGCCACGCTCCTCGAGGACCTTCACGAACTGCGCGACGGTCGAACGCTTCTGGCCGACAGCGACGTACACACAGTAGAGCTTCTGGCTCTCGTCGTCGCCGTCGTTGAGCGGCTTCTGGTTGAGGAAGGTATCGAGAATGATCGCGGTCTTGCCGGTCTGGCGGTCGCCGATGACGAGCTCGCGCTGGCCGCGGCCAACCGGGATCAGGGCGTCGATGGCCTTGAGGCCGGTCGACATCGGCTCATGCACCGACTTGCGCGGGATGATGCCAGGAGCCTTCACATCGACGCGGCGGCGTTCCTTGGCGTTGATCGGGCCCTTGCCGTCAATCGGGTTGCCGAGCGCGTCAACGACACGGCCGAGCAGCTCCGGACCGACCGGGACGTCCACGATCGCGCCGGTACGCTTGACGGTGTCGCCTTCCTTGATGTCGCGGTCAGAACCGAAAATAACGACACCGACGTTGTCGGCTTCAAGGTTGAGCGCCATGCCGCGGATGCCGCCCGGGAACTCAACCATCTCACCGGCCTGGACATTGTCGAGGCCGTAGACGCGAGCAATACCGTCGCCGACGGACAGAACCTGGCCAACCTCGGAAACTTCGGCTTCCTTGCCGAAATTCTTAATCTGATCCTTCAGAATTGCGGAAATTTCCGCAGCGCGGATATCCATCAGCCGACCTCTTTCAGTGCGAGCTTAAGCGAAGCGAGTTTGGTTTTTAGCGATGTGTCGATCTGGCGCGAGCCCATCCTGACCACAAGACCGCCAAGAAGCGAGGGGTCCACCGTCAGCTTGATTGCGACATCCCTGCCGGCAACCTCAGACAGTGCAGCCTTCAGCTCCTTTTGCTGGGCGGCAGTCAGCTCATGCGCAGACGCCACCTCGGCAGCGACTTCGCCGCGCGCACGCGCTGCGATCTCGCGAAAGGCACGAATGATGCCCGGAATGGCGAACAGGCGGCGATTCTGCGCAACAACGCGCAGGAAATTGCCGACCAAACCGCCGATCTCGGCCTTGTCGGCAATCGCCGACACAGCCTTGAACTGGTCTTCTGCAGAAAACACGGGACTGGAGATCAGGCGCTTGAGATCATCGCTCTCTTCGATGAGAGCCTCAAAACGCGCAAGGTCCTGCTCGACCTGCGCCACCTGTCCGGCTTCTACGGCGAGGTCATGAAGCGAACCCGCATACCGCTCGGCCACCGCTGAGATCATCGAGCCTGACTTTGCCACGGACCGCCTTTTCTCTGCTCTGCGGACATAGATTCGGGAGCCTGAGTCGGTGCTCTGCCTAAATCTCTGACCGGGTTGAAATTTTCCACGGGGATTTAGGGCCAGGCCCCGTCCCCAACTGAAAGTCGAATGCCGTCTAGCACAGGCTTTCCTCGGTCGCAACACGGGGAAAACCGCTCTTTGGGGCTGATTTGTCGCAGCCGCGCAAATCAATCACGCGGCGGCGGCAAGAATCACGGCACCATGCCGAGCGCGAAGGCCAGCACGCAGGCGGCGAGAGCCAGGTCAACGACCAGCGCAACCCAATTGTAAACCGTATTTCCATTATCCGACAGCATCGAAACGATGCGGCCGAAAGCCGTCAGCGCCCAGCATACGCCGAGCGTGAGATAGATGAGCGGTTGGGCCAGCAGGATCGCGGCCAGCCCGACGCCAATATAGAAGCCGGACATGGTCGCGCGAGCTTCGGCCACCGCCTCGGGATGTTCGGACGCGGGCTGCAGCCGCAGGATTTTCAGGGTGAGCCTCGGCGCAAACAGCATGACGAGGCCATAGACGAGCGTAAATGCCGCCACGGACCAGGCCAGCCATTCGCCCTGGGTCAGCGGCCATGGAAACGCGAATTCCATCGGGTCCCTCCAAGAGATTCGCGCGCACAATAAGCGATGGCTTCGCGGCTGTCGCGAAGCCTCGCACGCCCCGCAGCAATTTGTCGGCGTCAGAGAAAACTCTGCGGATCGACGTCCACCTGCACCCTGACCGAGCCGCGCTCCTTCGGCGCATCGGCAAGCAGCTTGCGCAGATAGGACTGGATATCCGACTTGCGCTCGCCGTGGACGAGCAGCCGGAACCGGTGACGTCCCGCGATCACCGCCAGCGGTGCCTCGGCCGGGCCCAGAATCGCGATGTCCGACACCTCGGGAGCAGCCCTTCGCAGGGCGCGGGCATGCGCCTCCGCTTCAGCTCTGGTCGCGGCGCTCACCACGAGCGCCGCAAGCCGGCCGAACGGCGGCAGGTGCTCACGCTCGCGCGCGGCGATCTCCTGCTCATAGAAAGCTTTCGCATCGCCGGACACCAGCGCCCGCATCACCGGATGGTGCGGCTGGTAGGTCTGGATGAGGCCAAGGCTCCTCTTGCCGGTGCGGCCGGCACGGCCAGTCACCTGGTTGAGCAGCTGGAAGGTGCGCTCTGCCGCGCGCGGATCGCCATTAGCAAGGCCGATATCGGCATCGATCACGCCTACCAGCGTCATGTTGCGAAAATTGTGACCCTTGGCGACGAGCTGGGTGCCGACGACGATGTCGGCCTCACCATTGGCCACCGCCTCGAACTCGAGCCTGAGCCTTTTCACGCCGCCCATGTCGGAGGAAAGCACGATGGTTCGCGCGTCCGGAAAATGCCGGTCGATCTCCTCGGCGATTCGCTCAACGCCGGGACCGCAGGCAACTAGATGATCAAGCGTGCCGCAGGACGGGCACGCCTCCGGCCGGTTCTCGTTGTGACCGCACTGGTGGCAGACGAGCTTGCCACGGAACCGGTGCTCGACCAGCCAGCTAGAGCAGTCAGGACACTGGAAACGGTGACCGCACACCCGGCAGAGCGTCAGCGGGGCATAGCCGCGCCGGTTGAGGAACAGTAGGGCCTGCTCCTTGCGCTCAATAGTCCTGGCGACTTCCTCCAGCAGCGCCGGGGACAAAAAACCGCCGCGCGCGGGCGGGGATTTGCGCATATCAATGGCGCGCAGATCCGGCATTGCCGCTGAGGCAAAGCGGGTTGGCAGCACGACGCGGGAATAGCGGCCCTGCAGCGCGTTGACCTGCGTCTCGACAGAAGGCGTTGCCGAGGCCAGCACCACTGGAAATTTGCCGAGGTGGCCGCGCACAACCGCCATGTCGCGCGCGGAATAATAGACGCGGTCTTCCTGCTTGTAGGCAGGGTCATGCTCCTCGTCGACGACGATGAGGCCAAGGTCGCGAAACGGCAGGAACAGCGATGAGCGTGCACCGGCGACCACCCGCACACGACCTTCGGCCACCTGCCGCCACACCCGCTCACGGGTGCGCGGGGCAAGGTCGGAGTGCCATTCGGCGGGCCTCGCGCCAAAGCGGTCGTGGAAGCGTTCGAGGAAGGCGGCCGTCAGAGCGATTTCCGGCACGAGCACCAGCACCTGCTTGCCGCGCCGTACTGCCTCGGCGATCGCCTCGAGATAGACCTCCGTCTTGCCCGAACCTGTTACGCCGTCGAGGAGCGTGGTGGAAAATCCCGCGCCGATCTTCTCGATCAGCGAATCGGCCGCGGCCTGCTGGTCCGGCGACAGCGACGGCTGCGCGTAGTCGGGATCGGGTGCTGCGACGACCGGCGGGGCCGGAATGTCGACGGAGTCGAACAGGCCCTGTTCGGCAAGGCCGTTCACCACCGTCGGAGACACACCTGCGGCCCGTGCGATACCTGAGCGGGTCCAGGCCATGCCGTCGCGGGCAAGTTCCAGCACCCGGCGCCGTGCGTCCGTCATGCGGTCAGGCTCGCTTCCCGCCCAGCGGATACCTTCCATCGGCGGCTCGGGATCGAAGGCAGCCGGCGCACGAAGGAACATGCGAGCGACCATGCCAGGGGCGGCCAGCGTCCAGTTCGCCACCCAATCCACGAAACGCCGCGAGGCTTCATCGATCGGCGGGCAGTCAAACACCTGGCTGATCGGCCTGAGCTTCTTCGGATCAACCCGATCTGTCGGCGTGTCCCAGACAATACCGGCAACCTCGCGCGGGCCGAGTGGCACGCGAACGATCGAACCCGGCTCCACCTCCATGCCCTCCGGCACGGAGTAGGAGTAGGGCCGTTCGGCCGGCATCGGCACCATGACGGGCACGATGCGCAAGGTTTTCGAATCTTCATTCATCGGGCGTGACCTTGCCCGCTTCCTGCGCTAGAGCAAGTGGCAATCGGAACAGACAGGGCCTCCCCCCTGCCCGAGTCTCCAAGGAAGGAAGCCATGAAATTCTTTGTCGACACTGCGGATGTGAAGGAAATCCGCGAACTCAACGACCTCGGCCTGCTTGATGGCGTGACGACCAACCCGTCGCTGATCCTGAAGTCCGGCGGCAACATCCTCGAAGTCACCAAGGAAATCTGCGACATCGTCGACGGTCCGGTTTCGGCTGAAGTGGTCGCCACCGAATACTCCGAGATGATGCGCGAGGCAGACATCCTGTCGAAGATCGCCGACAATGTCTGCATCAAGCTGCCGCTGACACTTGACGGCCTGAAGGCATGCAAGGCGCTGACCTCCAGCGGCCGCATGGTCAACGTCACGCTCTGCTTCTCGGCCAACCAGGCGCTGCTTGCTGCCAAGGCTGGCGCGACCTTCATCTCGCCGTTCATCGGCCGCGTTGACGACCTGGGCCTCGACGGCATGGAGCTGATCTCCGAGATCCGCACCATCTACGACAACTACAGCTTCAACACCGAGATCCTCGCGGCCTCGATCCGCACGGTCAACCATGTGAAGCAGGCCGCGCTGATCGGTGCGGACGTCGCGACCGTTCCGCCGGCGACGCTGAAGGCGCTGGTCAAGCATCCGCTGACCGACAAGGGCCTGGAGCAGTTCCTCGCCGACTGGGCGAAGACCGGTCAGAAGATCGGCTGATACGAGTGATGGATGAGCCGGTCAGAAGCTGGCCGGCTCTCCTGGCCTGTCGCGTTCCTGAAGCTCTTCAGGAGTGGAAATGATCGCCGGGCTTTGCGTCGAGGTGGCAGCGCGCAGTTCCTGCGCGATCACGAGCCGCATCAGCTCCGCAAGCTCGCGCGCCGCGCGGTTCTGCGCATCGCGCCGCGCCCGCAACGCCGCAAATTCCTGTGCCGGAATATCGAATGCCGCCTGAACCGAGCGCACACCGCGCGAGATGACCTTGCCGGTCGCGATCTCGGTGAGCGTGTACCGGCTGCGCACCGTCATGATGCCCGATGAGGGCTCGAGCGTGCTCGCTTTGGTCTCGATGGTCGGGCCGCTCGATTCGAGCGCTGCAACGCCGAGATCGATGCGGTAGACCGGGCTGGACGGCTGGCCCTTGCCGCCGCCCAACAGGAAGATCAGGTGATTGCGGACCTCCTGCCCGACACGGTCGCGGGCGGGCGCCACATCGACCGAGGCAAGCACCGCGCTGTCAAACGCGAGCGCGCCAGCTGCCGGCGAGCGGTCGCCATAAAGCGGCTGCACCGTGCAGCCGCCCAGAGCGACGAGCGCCAGCAGGATGGCGGCAACCCCGCGCCTGCGAGATTGCCTGGCTGCCCGGTCAGATGACGACATTGACGATCCTCTGCGGTACGACGATGACCTTGCGCGGCTCCTTGCCCTCCAGCGCCGCGCGGACGACGTCGGTCGCGAGGGCCGCCGCCTGGATCTCAGATTGATCCGCGTTTCTGGAAATTGTCAAATCGCCGCGCTTCTTGCCGTTGATCTGCAGCGGGATGACGATTTCGTCGTCCACGACGAGCGACGCGTCGTAGTCCGGCCAGGCCTGATTCGCGACCAGCCCCTCGCAGCCGAGCGTTTCCCAGCACTCTTCGGCAAGGTGCGGCATCATAGGCGCAATCATCTTGACCAGCGCGACCACGGCATCACGCAGAGCCGCCTTCGTCACATCGTCCGCAGAGGCTGCCTTCTGAGCAAACGGCGAGATCGTGTTGACCAGCTCGTAGAGCTTGGCGACGGCCTTGTTGAAGCCGAGGCGCTCGATCTCCTCGCCAACCGCCTTGATCGTCTTGTGAACGGCCTTGGACAGCGCCGCGGCATCGCCCTCGCGCGCCGGGGCTTCCGCAGCACCGGCGAGCAGCGGAGCCACTTCCGAGATCAGGCGCCAGACCCGCTGGACGAAGCGGTGCGCGCCCTCGACGCCGGCCTCGGTCCAGATCACGTCGCGCTCCGGCGGCGAGTCGGACAGCATGAACCAGCGAGCGGTGTCCGCGCCGTAGCTGCCGATGATGTCATCAGGGTCAACGACGTTCTTCTTCGACTTCGACATCTTCTCGATCGAGCCGATTTCGACCGGCTCACCGGTGGCGTTGAGCTTTGCCGTGCGCTTGCCGTCAGCCTCGGTGATGGTGATTTCGGCGGGGGTGVCCCAGCCGTTCGGACCCTTGTAGGTCTCGTGCACCACCATGCCCTGCGTGAACAGGCCCTTGAACGGCTCCTCGACCACGTTGAGGTGGCCGGTCGCCTTCATCGCCCGGGCGAAGAAGCGCGAATAGAGCAGATGCAGGATCGCATGCTCGATGCCACCGATATACTGGTCGACGCCGAGCCAGCCCTTGTCGCCATCGACATATTCCAGCGTCGTCGGAGCGTTCTCGTTCCACGGATCGGTGAAGCGGGCGAAGTACCAGGACGAGTCGACGAAGGTGTCCATCGTGTCGGTATCGCGGCGCGCATCCTTGCCGCACTTCGGGCACGAGGTGTGCTTCCACGTCGGATGATGGTCGAGCGGGTTGCCCGGCTTGTCGAAGGTGACGTCGTCAGGCAACAGCACCGGCAGCTGGTCCGCCGGAACCGGCACCGCGCCGCAGTCGTCGCAGTGGATAACCGGGATCGGGCAGCCCCAGTAGCGCTGACGCGAGATCAGCCAGTCGCGCAGGCGGAACTGGACCTTGCGCTGCGCCTGCGGACGGTTGCCGAGCGTCGTGGCTTCGAGGCGGCTCGCCACCTCCTCGAACGCTTCCTTCGGCGACTTGCCGTCGAGGAAGCGCGAATTGATCATCACGCCGTCCTCCGTATAGGCCTCGTCGCCGATCTCGAAGGTTGCGGCGTCGCCGTCCTTCGGCATCACCACCGGCACGACCGGCAGGCCGTACTTGCGAGCGAAATCGAGGTCGCGCTGGTCGCCCGACGGGCAGCCGAAGATCGCGCCCGTTCCGTAGTCCATGAGCACGAAGTTGGCGACGTAGACCGGCAGCGTCCAGTTCTCGTCGAACGGGTGGACGACGCGGATGCCCGTGTCAAAACCCTGCTTCTCGGCGGTCTCGAGCTCGACGGCGGAGGTGCCACGGCGGCGGATTTCCTCGATGAAGGCGGCGAGTTCCGGGTTCGACTCCGCCGCCTTCCTGGCGAGCGGGTGGTCGCCGGCGATTGCCATGAACGAGGCGCCGAAGATCGTGTCCGGACGGGTCGTGTAGATCTCGAGCTCAGTCTCGCCCTCCGGCGCGGTTGCCGGATCGAGCTTCCAGCGGACCTGCAGGCCTTCCGACCGGCCGATCCAGTTCGACTGCATCAGCTTGACCTTCTCCGGCCAGCGGTCGAGCGTATCGAGGCCGTCGAGCAGGTCCTGCGCCATCGAGGTGATCTTGAAGAACCACTGCGTCAGGTCGCGCTGCTCGACCAGCGCGCCGGAGCGCCAGCCACGGCCGTCGATCACCTGCTCATTGGCAAGCACGGTCATGTCGACCGGGTCCCAGTTGACCTTGGCGTTGCGGCGTTCGACGAGGCCGGCCTTCCAGAAGTCGAGGAACATCTTCTGCTGGTGGCGGTAGTAGGATGGGTCGCAGGTCGCGAACTCGCGCGCCCAGTCGAGCGACAGGCCCATCGTC
The DNA here is from genome assembly GCF_007829415.1 of Aminobacter sp. J44. NCBI lineage: Bacteria > Pseudomonadati > Pseudomonadota > Alphaproteobacteria > Hyphomicrobiales > Phyllobacteriaceae > Aminobacter > Aminobacter sp. J44. The sequence continues at coordinate 11,807 of NZ_VLJG01000052.1, forward strand.
TTCAGCTGGCCCTTCATCGTCTCGATGTTGGCGTAGGTCCACTTGCGCGGGTTGACCTTGTTGTCGCGCGCCGCGTTCTCCGCCGGCAGGCCGAATGCGTCCCAGCCCATCGGGTGGAGGACGTTGAAGCCCTTCGCACGCTTGTAGCGCGCTACGACGTCACCCATCGTGTAGTTGCGCACATGGCCCATGTGGATGCGCCCCGACGGGTAGGGGAACATCTCCAGCACGTAATACTTCTCACGCGGGTCGTCGTTCTTGGTGGCGAATAGCTGAGCCTCGTCCCATGCCTTCTGCCATTTGGGTTCGGATGCGCGGGGGTTGTATCGTTCGGTTGCCATGACCAGAAATTCACCTAAAAGACGCCCGAAAGGGTGCCGGAAGGGTTGCAAGGTGCCGAGATGTCGAATTGCACGGCATGCCTTCACCATGGTTTCCGGGAACCGTCAACCAAATCGGGCGAAATGACGCCGAAAACAGCGGAATTTGAAGCATGAGTGATGCGGTTGAGCGGCTTGAGGCCGTGAAAAGCAGGATTGCAGAAGCCGAGCGCGAAGCAAAGCGCCCTGCCGGATCGGTGGCGCTTGTTGCGGTCTCGAAGACCTTCGACGCAGACGCGATCCGGCCTGTCCTTGAGGCCGGTCAGCGCGTCTTCGGCGAGAATCGCGTGCAGGAAGCGCAGGGCAAATGGCCCGCACTGCGCGAAGACTTTCCCGACATCGAGCTCCACCTGATCGGCCCGCTCCAGTCCAACAAGGCGAAGGAAGCCGTCGCCCTGTTCGACGTGATCGAAACCGTCGACCGCGAGAAGATCGCCGCTGAGCTCGGGAAGGAAATCGCGAAGCAGGGCAAGGCGCCAAAACTCTACGTGCAGGTGAACACCGGCCTTGAGGAGCAAAAGGCAGGCATCGACCCGCGCGAGGCGGTGGCCTTCGTCAACCGCTGCCGCGAGGTGCATGGCCTGAAGATCGAAGGGCTGATGTGCATCCCGCCGGTCGAGGAAAATCCCGGCCCGCACTTTGCGCTCCTCGAAAAGCTCGCCCGCGAGGCGGGCGTCGAGAAGCTGTCGATGGGCATGTCGGGCGACTTCGAGACCGCGGTCGCCTTCGGCGCGACCAGCGTGCGCGTGGGCTCCGCCATCTTCGGCAGTCGCTAGATCACCGGTAGAAGCGCGCGAAGCGCGGGTGTCGTGCGAGCGGGTTCGGCCGATAGGGCGGCGCAAACCTGCTGAAACGGATCTCGAGATTTTCGGCCGCCGCATCGCGGTCGATCGCCTCGCCGCGAATCGTCCGCTCGCCCGGCAGCCACATCGCGCCCATGCCGGTGCGCTCGTCGTGGTGCGGGGCGAGCAGCTTGTCGTCGATCGTCACGGTCAGCGGAATTTGCAGGCCGACGAGATCCTTCAGCCGCTGCACCATCCAGGCGAGCGGCAGGTCGGCAAGGCGGTTGTCGTCATAGCCGCCGCCGACGTCGGAATGCACCCCCGGGAACCATACCTGCTCGATCACCTGGCCGCGCGCCCGCGCCTCCTGGTCGGGATCGTCCCACAGCACCGGCGCAAAAGTCTTGCGGTTCTCGTCGATCGACAGCGCCTGCAGCCCGACATCGACTGCCTTCGACAGCTCATGGTCGTGGAACTCGTGCCGGAACGGGTTCACCGCGTCCATCACGCCGGGAAGACCCAGCGCCTTCACCGTGTCGAACACGCCGATCACTTCCGGCACACGCGCCTTGGACCCGTAGCGCCGCATGAACGCCTCGCCGGCAGCCTTGCGTTCGTGCCTGTCGCTGATCTTGTAAGCGGCGACCGCTTCCTCGGCGACCTCGCGCCTGCGCTTCGCCGCCGGGCCGCTCTCATCCTTCGGGATCGGCCGGCCGTCAATCTGCGTCGCCACCCCGCAGGTCGAAAGCACTCCGCCGAGGGAGCGAACCGTGTAGGCGCCGCGGCTGAAGCCGAACAGGCCGATCGGCATCTCCGGCTTCCAGCGCATGATCAGCGCCTCGTAGCAATCGACGATGTTGGCGGTGATCCCCCAGCCGGTCGCCTTGCTCCACAGGTTGCGGAACGTGCGCGTCCAGGCAAGGCTGCCTTCAGCCGGAGCTCCCAGCCCCGGATCGTAGAAGGCTTCGAATCCCGGCTTGTCCTCGACGGCGATGTAGAGCTGAAAAACGTTGGTGTTCTTGATGCTGGCGTCGTCGCGCACTCCGCGCTGACCGGTCCCGTCGGAAAAGATCAGGATCCAGTTCGCGTCGTTTCCCGGCATGGGCATCCCTCCAGCGCCACCCGCACCGCACGGAGACTAGCATGATTTGGCCGCTTGGTTGATTGTCGCCGGCTGCAAGGTTTCAAACTGCAGCAACGGCGATATTGTCGTGGCGCTCATTTTGGGAATAATGCCCGCCCGGCACCGCAGATCGGGAGCCGTCTTGAGGAGGAGAATTGCATGTCGAGTAGCTTGGTTCACCCTGTCCAGTCTGCGTGGAAGAAGGACGCGCTGATCGACAACGAGACCTACCTCAAATGGTATGAGGCGAGCATTACGGATCCCGACGGGTTCTGGGGCGAGCACGGCAAGCGCATCGACTGGTTCAAGCCGTATACGAAGGTCTCCAACGCCTCGTTCGAGGGCAATGTCTCGATCAAGTGGTTCGAGGACGGCGAGACCAACGTCTCCTACAACTGCATCGACCGCCATCTCGACAAGCGCGGCGATCAGGTCGCCATCATCTGGGAAGGCGACAATCCGTACGACGACAAGAAGATCACCTATCGCGAGCTTTACGAGCATGTCTGCCGGCTCGCCAACGTCCTGAAGGCGCACGGCGTCAAGAAGGGCGACCGCGTCACCATCTACATGCCGATGATCCCCGAGGCAGCCTATGCGATGCTTGCCTGCGCGCGCATCGGCGCCATCCACTCGGTCGTCTTCGGCGGCTTCTCGCCGGAAGCGCTGGCCGGCCGCATCGTCGACTGCGAGTCGACCTTTGTCATTACCGCCGACGAGGGGCTGCGCGGCGGCCGCTCCATTCCGCTCAAGGACAACACCGACAAGGCAATCGACATTGCCGCCAAAAGCCATGTCATGGTCAAGAACGTGCTCGTCGTGCGCCGCACCGGCGGCAAGGTCGGCTGGGCGAACGGCCGCGACCTCTGGTACCACGACGAAGTCCGCAAGGTGGAGCCAACCTGCGAACCCGAGAAGATGAACGCGGAGGACCCGCTCTTCATCCTCTATACGTCGGGTTCGACCGGCAAGCCGAAGGGGGTGCTTCACACCACCGGCGGCTATCTCGTCTATGCCTCGATGACGCACCAGTACGTCTTCGACTACCATGACGGCGACATCTACTGGTGCACGGCCGATGTCGGCTGGGTGACTGGCCACTCCTACATCGTCTATGGCCCGCTCGCGAATGGGGCAACGACGCTGATGTTCGAGGGCGTGCCGAACTATCCCGACGCCGGCCGCTTCTGGGATGTGGTCGACAAGCACAAGGTCAACATCTTCTACACCGCCCCGACAGCCATCCGCGCGCTGATGGG
>NZ_VLJG01000053.1:0-15275 GCF_007829415.1 Aminobacter sp. J44
GCGCCGCTGCGCATGCCAACGGATCGCCGTCGAAGGCGCAACACCAAACCGGATCGCAGCAGCACGGCAGCTCAACCCGCCATCAACCGCCGCCAAAAGCCGTGAACGCAAATCCATCGAAAGAGGTTGAGCCATCCATGCTGGCCTCCTTCACCAGCACGGATTCTTAATCAGAAATCACGCCCGGCGGGAATCCCCACGCGATTCAAAACGGTCGAAAACCGCTCTAAGGGGTCTGCCTTCACCTACCGCGACTGGCCTGGGGACCTGCGCAGCTTCGCACGCGAGGTGGGTGTCCGGTACGTGGTTGAAGGCGCTGTGCGTCGGGATCGACAGCGTATCCGTCTGACTGCCCGCCTGGTGGATGCCGAAACGGCCCATCAACTTTGGGCTGGGCACGCAGAAGGATCTGCCGACGACATTTTTTCGCTCGAGGACCAGCTTACGGCTGAGGTGGTGGCTGCGGTCGAGCCCAACGTGCGACATGCCGAGATCGGTCGCGCCGAACGAAAGCCGACCAAAAATCTCGGCGCGTATGATCTTTACCTTCGTGCACTCCCGCTGCTCTACCGCTACACGAAGGCCGAATTTGACGAGGCAGAGACCCTGCTTCGTGCAGCCATCGAGCAAGACGGCACCTATTCGGACGCTCTCGCTGCGCTCGCAGACTGCATTGGCCGCATGGCACTAAACGGCTGGAAAGCGGATCGCGAAGCAGCCTTCGCCGAATCTTGCGCTCTGGCCAGGCGGGCGGTTGTCGCCGATCCTAATAACCCGACCACCCTGGCGACCGCCGCTTGGGCCTATGCGATGTTTGCCGGCGAATTCGATCAGTCGATGGACCTTGCCGCGCGAGCGCTCCAGCTGCATCCCAACTCGCACGCCGTCCGTTCCTATTGCGGCTGGGTCTACACCTACGCTGGCGAAAGCGACCGCGCGATCGAGCAGTTTGAAGCGGCACGCAGGCTGAGCCCGGTCGATACGCGCAGCTACTTCCCGTTGCTCGGCATCGCCACCTCACATTTCTTCGCGTGGCGTTTCGATATGACCGCACAGGCCACCCGGTGCATCCTCTGCCAAGTGCCGGAAGACAATATTGCCTGGCGCTATCTGGCTGCTGCATTGGCTCACATGGGCCGTGCGGAAGAGGCGATCGAGGTGATGCGCGACCTGCTCGCCCGTCAGCCGGACTATTCACTTGCAGCGGCCCGCGGCAGCCGCTTCCGTCATGCCTGGATGCTTGATCTCTGGCTCCAGGGATTGCGGAAGGCGGGATTACCGGAACGCTCCTTCCGAGGCCTAGCCTCAGAGGCAAGTCCGCTTGTTAGCGTTTGCGACATGCGACGCACTGGACTGCCAAAAGACTCACTCTCGCGGTCTTCTCAACAGCGCGTTTTTCCATCGGCTGTGATCTTCAGCGAGCCGTCTCAACCCAAACCTGTGTTGCATCCCAGGCGACCTTGTAGGCCTCGCTCGTGCTTGCATCGACTGATGCCAACGGCAAAATTGTTATTTGCACCAGTAATAGTCAAACATGTCCGCTTGCCATCAAGGAACGGGGCGTTTCCGCTAAGCGCCCGCGGTACGCCTGGCGTCACGGACCATGTTCCGGGCGATGACAAGCTGCTGGATCTGCGTTGTCCCTTCGTAGATCCGGAACAGACGCACATCACGATAGAACCGCTTGATGCCGGAGTCCGCTACGTATCCTGCACCGCCGTGAATCTGCACGGCCTTGTCGGCGACGCGGCCGACCATCTCGGACGCAAACATCTTGCAGCACGCAGCTTCCGTCGCAATGGGCTGCCCCGCGTCGAAGCGGCGTGCGGTTTCTTCGATCATGCAGCGCGCGGCGAAGCACTCTGTCCGCATGTCGGCCAGCATCGCCTGGACCAGCTGGAACTCTGCGATAGGCTGACCGAACTGCTTGCGTTCGATCGCGTAGTTGAGGCTGTCGCCGATGAGACGTTCCGCAACACCGACGCAGACGGCACTGATCGTAAGCCGTCCGCGATCAAGCACCTTCATCGCGGTCGCAAAACCCTTCCCGATGTTCTTCTCGCCGCCGATGATCGCGTCGACGGGAACGCGAACGTCCTCGAAGATCACATCGCAGGTATGGGCTCCCTGCTGCCCCATCTTGCGGTCCTTCTTGCCAAGCGTGATCTCCGGCAGATCAGCGTCCACCAGGAAGGCGCTGACGCCCGAAGCAGTGCTCGTATTCGGATCGGTCCGAGCAAAGACTGTGAACACGCCCGCCTGCGGGGCGTTCGTGATGAAGCGCTTCGTCCCGTTGATGACGAAGGAGTCACCGTCGCGGCGTGCGGACGTGCGGAGTGATCCAGCATCGGACCCTGCCTCGGGCTCCGTCAGCGCGAAGGAACCGATGAGTTCGCCGGAGGCCATCCTGGGAAGGTAGCGCTGCTTCTGTTCAGCCGTGCCGTCGAAGATGATCCCCTGGGACCCGATGCCGTTGTTGGTCCCGATCACGGAGCGGAATGCCGGGGACGTCTGGCCCAGCCGGAACAGCACCTGAACCTCTTCCGAAACGTTGAGGCCGAGTCCGCCGAACTCTTCCGGGATTGCCAGGCCGAACAGGCCGAGCTGGCGCATATCCGAAACGATGTCCGCGGGAATCGCATCACTCAGCGCAACCTCTTCCTCGCGCGGCCGCAGTTTCTCCCGGACGAAGCGCGCCACCTGATCGAGGAGCTGCTCAAATGTATCCGCGTCCAGAGCCAAATCACTGCTCCCCGACCTGCTGAAGCTCTTCCGGCGCCCGGACGGCCCCGAACGACGACCTGTAGCGCTGCAGGTCGTCATGCAAGCGTTCAGGCCAGATGGCGGCAGCGCAGTACCGGTCCGGACGCACAAGCAGCACCTGGTCGCGGTGCGTCCTGAGCGGGCGGAAGATCGGATCCGCCCGGTCCGGGGTGTCGTGTTCGTCGAGGTGCACGCGCTGCAACGGCAGTCCCAGATAGTCCTGCGCTCTGAGCGCGTTCAGCGCCTCTCTGGCGGTCACATTCTGGCTGACAAGGCTGAACCCCGGGCCCAGGAGGCTGTCCAGCTGAACAGGTTCGGCCTCCGGCCTCGCCAGTTTCGGCTGAGGAAGCATTTCGCCGACAAGCGATGCTTCCAATTCCTGGCGGTCAAGATCAAGGAACAGGCCGGTCTGATAGCGCGGCCGGGGCTTGAAGCGCATCTGGATCAGGTAGTCGCGAACCATGGGGAACGGCTCGAGCGCCTCAAGAAGTGTGTCCCGGAAGCGGATTTCATCCTCCCCCGCGGGCATCACGAATTTCCCCATCGCCACGGCGATCTGGATCATGTCCCATGCCGGCTTGCGGCGTTCGGCTTCGTAGCTGTCCAATATCGCGTCGCTGGCGCCGCCCCTGACGCAAGCGGCGACCTTCCAGGCGACGTTGTGAGCGTCGCGCAGCCCGGCATTCATACCCTGACCGGCAAAGGGAGGCGTCAGGTGCGCAGCGTCGCCCAAGAGCACCACCCTGCCGCCACGCAGGCGATCCGCCATCCTCGCATGGAAGGTGTAGACGGTTTTCCGGATGACATCGGCTTCGTTGAAGGATCGGTGCCCTTCCAAAAGTTTCGCGAGGAACGACGACTGCAGAACCTCTTCGCGCGTTTCGCCGGGCAGCAGCATGAACTCGTAGCGGCGCCCTGTGCGCGGAGCCGGGACACTGACAGCGGGCCGACGTCCGCTGCAGAAGAATTTGGAATAGCGGCTGTCATCTGGATCGTTCGTCATGTCGACGACGATCCAGTCCTGATCGTAGGTGCTGCCGCTCATCGCGATGCCCAGCCGCTCGCGGGTCGGGCTCTTGCCGCCGTCACAAGCCAGCACCCACTCGCAGGCGATCGAGTGCAGTTCTCCCTCCGCATCCCGGACCCGCACTTCCGCCCCGATGAAGTTCGATGTGGTTTCAACGACCTCTGAGGCGAAATAGAGCGAGCCGGGCGCGGCACTTGCCAGCGCTTCAGCCAGGGCTTCCTCCAGCTCCGGCTGGAAGATGAAGTGGCGCTTTGGAAACCCGTAGGTTTCCATGCCCGACCCCGTCTGTGCAAAGCAGCGACCCGCGTCATCGTAGTAGCGCGACCCGACGCCGACGACGGCCTCCTTCACGTAGGTCTTGTCGAGGCCGAAGACCTGAAGGGTGCGAGCCCCTTCATCGTCCAAAACGATCGCACGCGGCAGCCCCATGGGCCGCGGCTGCTTTTCAAGGACGATCGCGTCCACGCCATAGCGGGCAAGCAAATTCGCGGTCGTAAGTCCGGTAGGCCCGGCACCGACGACCACCACGGAAACCTTCTCAGGATATTTTCGCGTCATCGCTCTCACGAACCGGTTGGGTCTGTCAGTTGCCGCGCATCCTTGCCTCAGGTGAGCCCCTCGACCTGAAGAATGTGTTCGGCGGCGGGGCGCGTCCGCAGGCGGGCAAAATAGGCCGCGCAGTTCTGCGGAACGTCGAGCTTGACGCGCTCGCATGCCCAGAAGAGCACGTAGAACAAGGCAGCGTCAGCTATGGTAAGCCGATCGCCATAGGCAAACTTGCCATCACCAATGGTCGCCGAGATCCGCTCGAAGGCTTTCTGGACGATTTCCCTGCCGGTCTGCTGAACGAGCGGATGATCCTCCTCGCGCGCCGTGAACTTGGCGGGGCGGAAGATGCGGCTGAACCCTTGCATGTGAATGGTGCTGACGGCGAAGTCGATGATTTCGAGGACCCGCGTCTGGCCCTCGATATCCTCGGGCAGGAGGTTCTTGTCAGGGTGCGCCTTGGCCAGCCAGTAGGCGATCGCCGGAAATTCGGTGATCACAGTGCCATCCTCGCGCTCGAGCACCGGTACCTTGGACTTGGGATTCTTGCTGACGAACTCGGGAGAAAACTGCTCCCCCTCCCGGATATTGATGCGTACCGCGCGGTACGGAACGCCCATTTCCTCCAGCAGGAAGTGCATGCCGACCGAACAGGCCGCAGGAGCATAGTAAAGCGTGTACATTCTCGATTAGTCCTCCCGCACCGTTAGTACGATTTTGCCAATGTGCCTGTTTCTCTCCATTTCCTCGTGCGCTTTGGCGGTGTCGCGAAGCGGGAATCTCGAGGAAATGGTGGGCCGGATTTCCTTCCCAAGGAGCGGCCAAACCCGCTCTCTGATCTCAGAGGCAACAGTCTCCTTCATCGGCAGCGGCAACGGGCGCAAAAGCGAACCTGTCAATCTGATCCGCTTGGCCATGATCTTCTGAAGAGGGACCTGGAGAAGCTTTCCGCCGCCGCCGGACAAATGCGCGATCCTTCCGTCCGGAGCCATCATCTCGAGATCCTGCTCGAAATGGGCTCCTGCCGACATGTCGAGCAGCGCACCGATGCCTTGATTGCCCGTCGCATGACGGACCTTTGAAGCGAGATCCGGGTCGTCATAACGGAGCGCAAAATGCGCGCCGTAACCGAGTGCGGCTGCGACCTTCTCATCCGTGCCGCAGGTTGCGACGACGCGGAAGCCGAGTGCCGACAGCATTTGCAGCGCGATGTGCCCGACGCCGCTGGTGCCGCCATGAACCAGCGCGAATTCGTTCTTCTGAAGCTGCATGAGCCCGAAGAAATTCCACCAGCTCGTGAAAAGCGCCTCAGGCAGCGCCGCGGCCTCATCGTCGTCCAGCAGGTCCGGCACAGCAAAGGTCAGTGAAGTCGCGGCGACGACGTATTCGCCATAGCCGCCACCCTGCACAAGAGCCATCACCCGGTCCCCGGGGCGGAAGTGCGAGCTGTCGGCAGTTTCGACGACGGTGCCGGATACTTCAAGACCTGGCACCGGATTGCCGTCATGGATGGTACCTGACGCGCGCTGGTTGCAGTCATGGCGGTTGACGCCCGCAGACGAGACGCGGATCAACACTTCCCCGGGCTTCGGCATTGGGATCGGCGCTGACGCCGCTTGCAGCACCGACGGATCGCCCGCGCCGGTGATCTTGATGACCGTCTGCTTAGTGGACATTGGCGCACTTCCGCTCATGGTCGACGAAGCTGCTATCTGCATGTCCGACCGCGCTCAGCAGCGCGGCTTGGATCTCTGCGGCTTCACCGCCGGATGCAGAGCGCCAGGCAACGTGCCCGTCCGGCCGCACCAGGACAGCGCCCTCGCGGCCGATGCCGTAGAGCTCGATCCATTCCGGGTCCTCGGCAACAAGATCGTCATGTCCCGGAGCTACGATGTTCCCCTTCACTCCAAGGCGCTCACAGGCAACGCGGAACGGGTTGATCCACCTGGAACCGGCGTCGGCGCAGACCAGGGTGAAACCGTCATAGGAGAACAGGTCGATCGTCGAGACGCGTTCACCGCTTCGGCTGAACCACGCATGTGGTGCGCGCTGGCCCGGCCGCGCTGACGGCGTATAGGTTTCGACATCGAAGGGAACTTCAGGGCTCCCGTCCGGCACTACGAGGCGGGAGCTGTAGGCGTAGCCGAAGGTCTGCCCCGGATAATCAAAATGCGCGCGCTGGGCGGGGATAGCCGCGGCGAGACGCTGGCGCACCTCATACCCCTCGGGCTTGTCGATGATGGAGCTGACCTCGGGATCCAGTGCGAGGATCCCGGAAAGTCCCGCATCTGCCATCTTTTTCGCGTTCCGGGCGCTTTGCTGGACGTTGAAGGTGGCAACCGGCAGGCGCTCTCCCTCATAGCTTTCCAGAAGAGATTCCGGCGCAACGCCGCGCAGGACGAGGGAAATCTTCCAGACCAGATTGTGGACGTCAGCAATACCGGTGTTCATTCCCTGTCCGCCGGTGGGCGGCAATGGGTGGGCCGCATCTCCCGCTATGAAAACCCTGCCGACCTGCAGCTTGTTGGCGACGCGAGCCTGCATGCGCCACGGCATCACGCTCTTGATTTGGACCGGTATGTCCGGCGCACCGATCGCCGCGAGGACGATCTCGCGGCACCGGTCGACGGTGTAAGTCGCGCGGTCTTCTCCTTCCGGATACGGGAAGTTGTAGGTCCAGCGCTGCAGCCCATCGAGCGAGATCAGGACGCCCGTGGTAACGGAATTGTAGATCCACCACAGGAGATACGGGCGGTCTTCTACGTACTTCCAAAGATCGGCGTGGAAGTAGACGCCGATCTGCTGCCCCATCGAGCCGCCTGTCATCTCGATGCCAACCGCATCTCTCGTGAAGCTGCGTGATCCATCGGCACCGATGAGGTACTTCGCGGTCGTAACGCCCTTCGCGCCGTCCGGTTGCTGCCAGGAAATCTCCACGCCTTGCGAGGCTTGCGCAATCGCTGTGACCTCAGTTTCGAAGTTGAGTTCAACGGAAGAGAAGCGCCGTGCGCCTGACAGAAGGACCGGCTCCAGCATGTCCTGAGGACACGACCGCTTCAACACCGGGCTGATCGCGGTTTCGCGCTCGTCGGGGCCATGATCGCCACGGGTACGAATGTGCCCGATTTCCTCGCCCGCCAAGCTCACGACGAAGCCGATTCCTGCATGCCGTTCCACCGGCAGCGAAGCCGCGTTTACAGCCTCCTCAAGGCCGAGCGTGCGGAGAATCTCCATCACGCGGGCGTTCACGACATGGCCCCTAGGATGGAAAGAAGTGGTGCGCTGGCGTTCAAACAGCGCACATGAAATACCTAGCTGCCCGAGAAGATTTGCTGCGGTGAGACCAACCGGCCCCCCTCCAATAATGGCAACATCGACTTGAGATTTAGGCATGACTCTTCTCCTGTTCCCCACCGTGTGAGGGCAGCGAACTTTCAGATGAATGCGCGGGTGTGTCCGCTTAGTTCATTGCAGTCCCGAACGGAAAAGCGGTTCCCGCTTTTCCGGGAACTGCTTTAGGACTCGGCTTGAACCGGATTGGTCAAAGTACCGAGACCGGTGATTTCCACTTCAACCGTGTCGCCGGTTTTCATGAAAAGCTTCGGCTCGCGGAACAATCCCACGCCGCTCGGCGTGCCGGTCGCGATGACATCGCCGGGTAGCAGTTCGGTTATGGTCGAGAGATACGCGATCAGCTCCGGGATCTTGAAGGCCAGATCGCCCGTCGAGGTGTTCTGGACTTCCTGACCGTTGAGCCGCGTCACCAACGTCAGGGCTTCGGGGTCAGGGACTTCATCCGTCGTTACGAGGTACGGTCCCATCGAACCGGTACGGTCGAAGTTCTTTCCGGCCCAGAACTGCGTGGTATGGCGCTGGAAATCGCGGATCGAACCGTCGTTGAAGCAGCAGTACCCTGCGACGTGCTTCAGGGCATCCTGTTCCGAAATCGCGCGCCCTGCCTTGCCGATGACGACAGCCAGTTCGCCTTCATAATCGAACCAGCTGGACACCTTCGGGCAGATCAGCGGTTCATTCTGGCCGACGATCGAGGACGGATACCGCGTGAAGATCGAAGGGTGCGATGGCTTTTCCCGGCCAGTCTCGGCGATATGGCCCATGTAGTTCAGGCCTATGCAGATGATCTTGTCCGGATTGGTGATCGGCGGAAGGAGACGGACCGTGGCCGGATCAACCGGAGAACTCGAGTTTGCGGCCGCGGCCAGCTCACCCAGGGCGCCGGATGCCAGCACGGCCCGAAGCGTCGAGTACCTGGCGCGGAGAGCGGCCCCCGCGTCGGCGATGCCGGACTCGTTGACGATGCCATAGGACGCCGTGCCATCGGCGAGCAGATAGGATGCGAGTTTCATTTTTTATGCCTTGCGATTTCGGGGGTGGTGGCGCGTGCGCGTCATTCGTGATTGATGACGCTGTCCAGCCACGCACAATTGGGATTGGGTGCACGCCGTCCACGACGCGCCGTGTCGAGAGCCATCTCCCTCAGGCGGCGTCGGGTGGGATCGTCCTCCGGCAGGTAAAGACGATCATGGCCCCAGAGGCTGGGTCCGTCGGTCGTTTCGTGAGGGACCCAGGTCTCGGGATCAATCGGCGGCGATCCCCAACCATACTCCACGAAGAAGCCTGACGGGCTGTTTGCGTAGAAGCTCATTATTGGGTCGTTGGCGTGCCGCCCAAGGGTGTAGGCGACACGACCTTTTTCTTCGAGCGCCAGGTCGTACCCCTGCCCAACGTCGTCCATGGACAGCAGCTCCACCATGAAATGGTGCAGGCCCCTGCGGCCCGAACCAACGATCGCGAAACTGTGGTGACGCTGGTTCACATGGAAGAAGTAGAGAGGATACGGCTTCAGGCCGTAGTCCGAGACGCGGAAACCGAGCAGGTCCCGGTAGAACCAGAGCAGGCGATCGACGTTCTCGGTATGAAGAACGGCATGACCCATTCCCATCGGCCCGGTCTTGAAACCGGAGATCGGACGGCTCGGCTGGAACGTCTCCTCATCAACATGAGGCCCGCTGAAGAGCTCGATGTAGTTACCGTCTGGATCGGAGAAGCTGATCAACCGGCTCACGTGACGCTCGTCGGCCAGTCCTGAGCCTTCGAGCTTCACCGGGATGTCGGCATTCTCCAGCCGCGACGCCATCGCATCGAGGGCCTCAGGAGATTCGACTTCCCACCCGAGGAAATCCAGACCTTCGGGACCTGCACCGGTTACGACCAGACGCTGCTTGCGGTCGTCCATGCGAAAAGCCCTCACCGAGCCTCCCCTGTCGACCTGCTGCATCCCGAGAATGCCGGTTGCAAATTGCCCCCAGTCTTCAGTCTTCGTGGACCGAATTCCGATGTAGCCTAGCGCGCTGATAGACATGTGCAGCGTCCCTCTGAAGGTTTTTCCGGACGTTACTTGGCGCCCTCGACGGCCTGGAGCGCCTTGCCGAAGGCGTCGTAGATGGCCTGGCCGTTGTCGTGGGCCGCAATCCACTTTTCGGTTGCCGGGGCGACCGCCGCCTTCCACGCCTCAACCGCCGCCTCATCCGGCTCGACCACCTGCGGCTTGTAATTCGCTTCGATGCGCTCGCGGGCGGCCGCCACGTAGGCGTCAAACTCCTTGCCGAAGTAGTCTGAGAACGTCTCACCCGAGAACTGGTCGATCGCTTCGCGCGCTTCGGCGGGCAGAGCTTCGTAACGGGCCTTGTTCATCAGCACGAGCATTGGCGTCGCGCCAAGGAGTGCGGTGTTGTAGTGGGTCAGCACCTCGTCGGCATTGAACGTCTCGGACGCGCTCCACTCGATCAGCGAGCCACTGATAAGGCCGCGGCTGATGCTCTCGGCAAGGGTTGCTGCGGTAATGCCGCCAATGGGAACCGCGCCAAGCGCCTCGAGAACGGCAAGCTGGGTCGGTCCGGGCGCACGCATCTTCAGGCCCGACAGATCCTTCGGCTCGTTGATCTCCTTGGTCGCGCCGATGAAGGCCGGGGTGGACACGCACACGCAGAGCAGCTTGAACTTCTCGTAGTCGCCCTTGAAGTGCCCGTCCTCGACCATCTTCCACATGGCGAGCGAGCCCTTGTGCGACTCGGTGACCATGAAGGGCAGTTCAGCGACGGTGCCTTCATCGAACCGGCCAGGAGTATATCCCGGAATGACCCAGGCAATATCAGCCACGCCGTCCTCGACGAGTTTCAGCTGCTGGGCGGGGCTGCGCCCCAAGGTGCCGCCAGCGAACATCTGGATTTCCAGAGTGCCTTTCGACGCGGCCGCAACCTTCTCAGCCCACGGAGCCAGTATTTTCGACGTCACATAGGCCGCCGGCGGCTCGAAGCTGGAAAAACGCAGTGTTTCAGCAAAGGTCGTTCCGCTCCACACCGAAGCAAGAAGGACACCAAGCGCGAGTATTCTCTTCATGAGCACCTCCCAATGACTCAACTTTATAATCAACGACCCTTCCCGGCTGCTCGAAACTCGAGCTTGTCCGCGATGCGGACACCGCTTAGCGCATAACTGCGGGCAGCCAGAGGGTGAGTGCAGGAAACAGGACGAGGATCGCCAGCCGCACGAGATCGGCGCAAACGAACGGCATGACGCCGCGGTAGATCGTCCCCAGCTTGACGTCCGGGTACATCGAATTGAGCAGCATCACGTTGATGCCGATCGGCGGCATCAGCATCCCGATGCCAATGACCATCACGTTGATAACGCCCCACCAGACGGGGTCGTAGCCGAAGTGCACGATGACCGGCAGGACGAATGGCAGCGTGATCACGAGGGACGCGACTTCATCAAAGAACGCCCCGAGAATGATGTAGACGATGATGAACGCAAAGATGATGAGCGTCGGCGGAACGTCCAGGCTGCCGATCGCCCCCACCAGAAAAGTCGCGCCACCGGTGACCGCGATGAAGTAAGAGAACACGGTGGCGCCAAAGATCATGATGTAGATCATCGCCGTGGACGCGCTGGCTTCCGCGAGCGCACCAAGGAAGTTGCGCACCGTCAGCGCACCCCGAAACAGCGCGAACAGGAACGCCAGCAGCACGCCGACGGCTGCGGCTTCATTTACGGTGAAAACGCCGCTGTAGATACCGCCAAGCACGGCGATAGCCAGTAGCAGCGGCCGCCAGCCGGCAGCAATTCCCTTCAGCCGCTCGCTCAGCGGCACGGCCTCACCGCGAGGCGCAAGATCGGGTTTGAACCAGACCGTGAGCCTGATCGCGACGATGTAGGATACGACCGTCAGGATGGCGGGAATGACGGACGCCGTGAAGAGCGTGAGGACGGACTCTTCCGTCAGCACGCAATATAGGATCATGATGCTCGAGGGCGGAACGATGATGCCGAGCGTGCCTCCTGCGGCCACCGCGCCCGCTGCGATGTCCGGAGAGTAGCCGCGGCGCATCATTTCCGGCAGCGCCACGCGCCCGAACGTGGCGGTGGTCGCCACGCCGGAACCGCAGACCGCCCCAAAACCGCCGCTCGCGACGACCGTCGTCGTCGCGAGCCCGCCGCGGCTGCGGCCGACCAGCTTCGAAGCCATGTCGTAGATGTCGGTAGCGAGCCCTCCGACTGAGGCGAGGCTGCCCATCAGCATGAACAGGGGAACGACGGCCAGATCGAGGTTGGCCATGGTTGATGCCGGTTCGCTGGCCATGAGGGACAACGCCGGCCCCCATCCTGCAATCTGGGCGAAGCCCACCATTCCAACCAGAGCCATCGCCACGCCGATCGGCACATGAATGGCGATCAGCCCCAGCATGACGACTGTTCCGACAAGCGCGAGTGTCAGCAGATCCATGGGATTTCCGTTCCGGAGAATTAGATCAGCGACGGGTCGTCGTTGACGACCTCATCGGGGACGGCCTGTGGCGAGAGCAGTGCCAGAAGGTCGGTAAGAGTGACGATCAGCTGGGCGAACGCGCCGAAGATCAGCATGACGCTCGCAAACGCCCACCAGGGCCAGACCGGCAACGCAAGCACCCACGTCCGCTCTCCGGAGATGCGCATGCTCTCCGCGTAATGCACCATTTGCCAGGCGATGATGGCGACGAAGACGAGCGTCAGGATGCTCGCCAGCGTGTCAAAAAAGCGTGCGGCACGCGCAGGGAGCAAGCCTCCCAGGATCTCCACTTTTAGATTTTGCTTCAAGGAGAGGTTCGCCGGAATACAGGCAGCGATCACAGCTGCCATCACAATGGCGCTGACATCGTTGACGCCGGCAATCGGACTGTTGAAGAGCCATCGCAGGAACACGTCAGCGCCGGTCATCACGGCAAGCACGAACAGCCCGCAAAATCCGATCAGCGCAAACAATCGGGCGGCAGAAACGGTCCACCGGCGAATCTTCTGCATGTATCCTCCCCTGCCTGGAGCTGCATTACCCCCAAGCGGGATCGATCTTTACAAGGCGAAGATTGCCGTGCAACGTCGCCCCGGAAAATGCCCGCATTGCGGACAAGTGGAGGAGACGGATGGCCCGGGACAACCAGATCAATTCCCTGAAG
This sequence comes from Aminobacter sp. J44, assembly GCF_007829415.1. Lineage (NCBI taxonomy): Bacteria > Pseudomonadati > Pseudomonadota > Alphaproteobacteria > Hyphomicrobiales > Phyllobacteriaceae > Aminobacter > Aminobacter sp. J44. Next base: position 12,850 of record NZ_VLJG01000053.1, read on the forward strand.
AAGGGCTTTCAGGTTCTTCAGATCATCAATCAGAAGGTTGGTCTCAAAGCGGCGGAAATTGGTCAGATCGCGCGGATGCCGCGGCCAACGGTCTACCGAATACTGGAAACGCTTGAGGAACTCGGCTTCGTTGCCCAGGACCGCTCAAGCGGCCTGTGGCGGGTTACGCTGCACGCAAAGTCCTTGAGCTCTGGCTTCCGGCAGGCAGACTGGATCGTTCAGGCGGCTGTGCCGCAAATGGTGAGCCTGGGCCGGCGTATCCTGTGGCCGCTGGATCTGGTGACGTTCAGCAACGACAGCATGGTCATCCGCGAATCGACGCACGACTTCAGCCCCTATTCCGTCAACCATGGAATGGTGGGGCTTCACCTTCCGATTCTCGATACAGCCGGAGGCCGCGCCTATCTGAGCTTCACGAGCGACTGTGAGCGGGATCAGATCCTTCAGGCGCTGGAAACGAACCAAGGCGCGAACGGCCCGTTGATGACCGCCGACGGACCGCTCGATGAAGTGATGAAAAGGTGCCGGGAACTTGGTGTCGGATATCGGGCCAATGGCTTCCGGTCAGAAACCGCAAGCCTCTCGGCGGCGATCCGTCACGGCGACAGGATCATGGCCTGCCTCACCCTCATCTATTTCAAGTCGGCGATGAGTCTCTCGAAGGCGGTTGAGCAGTACCGCGACGAACTCCTCTCGACCGTCGGTGAGATCGAGAGGATGCTGCCCCAGTTCGAACTTGAACTGCGAGCTGTGGATGCGGACATACCAACGGAAGGCTCGGGCCCGCGCTCGACAACCGTTCCGCAAATACCACTGGCCTAGCGGCGACCGGCTGTTCTCGGGCACCATCTGCCCTCCCGGTTACACCGCGCGCAAGGTCCTGATCGGCTTGCCCGGGGTGAGCGCTTCGGCTGCCTGGATGATGCCGCGGGAGTCGATTCCGTAGTGGCGGTAGAGCTCGGCGATCGAGCCGGTCTGGCCAAAGTGTCCGCCGCCCGGCAAGCGGGTGCGGTGACCATGGACGGAGCCAAGCCAACCGCAATCCGCTTGATGCCAAGTTGATCGCGAAGCTCGACCAGGTCAGCCTGACGCGCCGGGGACGCATCGTCGGGAAAGGAGCTGCACAGATAGCCGAAGCGCGATGGCGCTATGATCTGAAAGCCGCCCTCGCGCAGTTGGTGCGCAATTAGAAGTCCCTGGTCGAACCCGCCGTCCCGTGCCGTTGATCATTATGAGCGGACGTCCCTGCCCCGCTATCGCATACTCGAGCGTGCCAGCACCGGTGTCGATGGTGCTGCTGCGACGGTGAAGTTTCAATTCGGCAACTGTCATCGAAGCCTCAAACGCTCCAGCGGTCCATGCGAGCTCCTGCAACGGCTAATCCCCCTGCCCCGGCAATAGCCGCTCGGCGAGTAATCATGGGGGCGAGTTGACAAGTGCATTGGCTGCCCCCCCCCGCGCCGCATCAGAGCAAGGGAATGCGCGGAGAAGCCTATCGTCGAACACTGTGAATTGACGCATGATAAATCTTCGCCCTGCAGTTCATGATACGGCGTCATCTTGGTGGCCTGGCAATGAGATCCGGCAATTCCAGGAACCAGCCGCTGCACAAGTTGATCCGGACCCTATAACCCTGTGTCAAACCTGTCTGTCGCAGCGACAGCATCGACGGCACCTTTGGGAGACAAGCATGAGCAGGCAGCACAAGGAAAACCACCTCGTCTCGCGCATCGGATGGTTACGCGCGGCAGTGCTCGGCGCAAATGACGGCATCGTTTCGACGGCAAGCCTGATCGTCGGCGTTGCCTCCGCCGCGCAGGGAGCCTCCGACATCATCGTGGCGGGTGTCGCTGGGCTCGTGGCCGGGGCCATGTCAATGGCGGCGGGTGAATACGTGTCGGTGAGCTCGCAGTCAGACACGGAGCAGGCCGACCTTGTCCGCGAACGCATGGAGCTGGAAACGCAGCCCGAGTTCGAGCGGGAAGAACTCGCACAGATCTACGTCCAGCGCGGACTATCGCCGGAGCTTGCGGCGCAGGTCGCCGATCAGCTGATGGCGAAGGATGCGCTCGAGGCGCATGCGCGGGACGAGCTTGGGCTTTCGGAGACGACAACCGCACGTCCGGTCCAGGCAGCTCTGACGTCAGCGGCGACGTTCTCTGCCGGGGCGGCGATGCCACTGCTGGCCGCGGTCCTTGCGCCTGCCGGCACACAGGTGTGGGTGACGTCGATCGCCTCGCTTGTGTTCCTCGCCGTTCTCGGCGCGATCGGGGCATGGGCGGGTGGTGCGAATGTATTGCGGGCGACATGGCGGGTCACGTTCTGGGGTGCGCTGGCCATGGCAATCACCGCCGGAATCGGCGGGCTGGTCGGCCAGGCGGTGTAGCCGTGGCATCGGACTGTCGATCGTGGCGACCATCGCGAAC
>NZ_VLJG01000054.1:0-15119 GCF_007829415.1 Aminobacter sp. J44
CGCGAGGCTATCGAGAAGGTTGGCGCACGGCTCCTGTTCCTCCCGCCATACTCCCCAGACTTCAACCCCATCGAGATGGCTTTCTCGAAGCTGAAGGCCCTGCTTAGAAAAGCCGCCGCCAGAACCATTGACGATCTCTGGTCAGCGGTCGCCGMCTGCCTCTCCGCCTTCACCCCGCAGGAATGCCGGCACTACTTCGAGGCGGCGGGATATGACCCGGACTAAATCGAATCTGCTCTAGCATATGGGTATCTTCCGGAGCCTTCGCCATAATCCCCCTCCTCAACTTCCCGCGTGAAGATTGCATCCAGCGATCGCGGGCGTAAAGGCAGCACGGCAGACAGGGCTGCGCCCTGCAGGGCGCAACCATCAGTTCTGAAGACTGGGGCGCGTGGCGGTGCCTTTACGCCCCCGCAGCCTCCGCGTCTGCCTTCGTCCCCTCATCCGGCTTCACCCGGAACACGGCGCAGTAGAGGGCCGGGGCGAAGAGGAGGGTGATCAGCGTGCCGGCGATGATGCCGCCCATCATGGCGATCGCCATCGGGCCCCAGAAGATCTGGCGCGAGATCGGGATCAGCGCGAGAGAGGCGGCGGCGGCCGTCAGCAGGATCGGCCGTGCGCGGCTGTCGGACGCCTCGAACACGGCGGCCCAGCGCGAGCGGCCCTTTTCGATCAGCACCTCGACCTCATGTATGAGGATGATCGAGTTGCGGATCAGGATGCCAACCAGCGCCAGCACGCCGAGGAGCGCCACGAAGCCGAGCGGCGCGCTGAAGGCGAGCATCGAGGCAACCACGCCGATGATGCCGAGCGGCGCGACCGCCATGACGATGAACATCAGGCGGAAGCTCTGCATCTGCACCATGACCAGCACCAGCATGGTCAGGATCATCAGCGGCGCGACGGCGGCGATCGGCCCCTGGCTCTTTGAGGTCTCCTCGTTGATGCCGGCGGTGACGATTTTGTGCGTCGGCGGCAGCTCGCCGGCGATCGCGTCGATCTGCGGTGCAAGGTCCGCGTTGACCGTCGTCGGCTGGTCCTTGGAATAGACGGCGGCCTTGACGGTGACCGTCGGCACCCGGTCGCGCTGCATGATCATCGGCTGCTGGATGTCCCATTCGATGCGAGCGATCGACGCGAGCGGCACCGGAATGCCGCTCGGGCTCATCAGCTGCAGCGACTGCACCGCTTCGAGCGAATGGCGGTCCTGCTCGTTGCCGCGGGCGATCACGTCGATCAGCTTGTCGCCGTTGCGCAGCGAGGTGATCGAGGCGCCGTAGGAGACGCTCGCCAGCGCCTGCGCGACATCGGCCTGCGTCATGCCGGTCATGCGCAGCTGTTCCTGGTCGATGACGATGCGGGCAATGCGCACCGGCTCGCTGGTGTCGATGGTGATGTTGTCGAGGCGCGGGTCCGTGCCGAGCAGGGCAGCCACCTTGCGCGCGGCGTCGATGTTGACGGCCATGTCCGGGCCGCTGACGCGGTACTGCACCGGCTTGCCGACCGGCGGGCCGACCTCGATCAGCTTGGCGAAGAGCTCGACCCCGGGCTGCTGCGCCGCATATTCGCGCGCTGCCGCGCGAAGGCTGTCGCGCGCCTCGACGTCCGGCGTCTGGATGATGATCTGGCCGCGATAGGGCGCGGGCGTCGGCGCGTCATGGGTGAGGATGAAGCGCGGCGCGGAACGGCCGACATAGGAGGTGAAGTAGGACACCTCCTCGCGGCTGGCGAGGAAGGCCTCCAGCTTGCCGATCGCCTCGTTGGTGACGGCGATCGAGCTGTTCTGGCGCAGCGTGACGTCGATCAGAAGCTCCGGCCGGTCGGAACTCGGGAAGAACTGCTGCTCGATCTTCGTCATGCCGGCAAGCGAGATGGCGAAGATGATGACGGTGGCGGCGATCGTCACCCACTTGAAGCGCATCGCCCAGGTGAGCGCCCTGTGGAAGGCGCGGCGCAGCCGGCCCGGCGCGGGGTTATGATGCGGCATGCGCTTCGGCAGGAAGGCAACGCCGAGGATCGGCGCAAACAGCACCGCCACGATCCACGACAGGAGCAGCGAGATCGCGATCACGTAGAACAGCGACTGGGTGTATTCGCCCGCCATCGAGTTGTTGAGGCCGATCGGGATGAAGCCCGCAACGGTCACCAGCGTGCCCGACAGCATCGGGAAAGCAATCGACGTCCAGGCATAGGACGCCGCCTTCTCGATCTTGTCGCCCATTTCGAGGCGCGAGATCATGGTCTCGATGGCGATCATCGCGTCATCGACCAGAAGGCCAAGCGCGATGATGAGCGCGCCGAGCGAGACGCGCTGCAGCGTGATGCCCATCATGTCGAGGATGACGAAGGTAAGCGCCAGCACCAGCGGGATCGACATCGACACCACCAGGCCGGCACGTAGGCCGAGCGAGATGAAGCTGACCGCAAGCACGATCACCACCGCTTCGACCAGCGCCTGCATGAACTCGTTGATCGAGTGGTCGACGACATGCGGCTGGTCGGCGACCTTGTCGACGTTAACGCCGAAGGGCAAGTGCCGCGCCTCGGCTTCCATCAGCGCGTCGAGCGCCTCGCCGAACTCGAGGATGTTGGCTCCCTGTTCCATGCCGATTGCAAGGCCGACGGCGTCCTTGCCGTTGTAGCGCACGAGCGCCGAGGGCGGATCCTCGTAGCCTTCGCTGACCTTGGCGACGTCGGCGAGGGTGAAATAGACCTCGCCGGCGCGCAGGGGCGCTGCGGCAAGCTCGGCGGCGCTGTTGAAGCGCCCGCCGACTTCCAGCACGATCTGCTCGGACGAGGTCTGGATCACGCCCGCCGGGCGGATCGCGTTCTGGTCGGCCAGCGTCTGCATGACGAGCTTCACATCGAGACCGAGCGAAGCAAGGCGCCTGGTGTCGAACTCGACATACACAACCTGGTCTTGCGTGCCGATGATGTCGACCTTGCCGACATCGTCGACGGTCAGGATCTTGTCGCGCAGGTCCTCGGCAAGGTCGCGCAGCTCGGCCTTGGAGTAGCCGTCGCCGGTCAGCATGTAGATGCTGCCGAACACGTCGCCGAAGTTGTCGTTGAAGGCAAAGCCCGCGAACTCGGACGGGAACTCGCCGCGGATGTCCGACATCATGTTGCGCACGCGCAGCCAGATGTTGCGGATCCGCTCGCCGCGGATGGTGGGTTTCAGGTCGATATAGACCACCGACACGCCGGGCGAGGTCTCGGAACGGGTGAAGTCAAGCTCGTCCAGCTCTTCGAGCTTGTTCTCGATGCGCTTGGTCACCTGCTCCAGCATCTCGGCGGTGGTGGCGCCGGGCATCTGCGCGGTAACCACCATCGTCTTGATCGAGAAGGACGGGTCTTCCTCGCGGCCGAGATTGATGTAGGCGAGCGCGCCCGCCACCAGCGACACGATCATCAGGAACCAGACAAACGAGCGGTGCTTGAGCGCCCAGTCGGAGAGATTGAAGCTCATCGGCTGATCCTTTCGCCGACTACCTGGCCGGCCGTTGCGGCCTCGATGCCGCGCGTGAGGATTTCGTCGCCTTCCTTGAGGCCGGCGGTGACGATGACGCGGTCCTCGATCTCGGGCCCGAGCTCGACGTCGATTGGCTCGAGCTTTCGCCCCTCGCCGATGCGCCAGACGCGGGGCTTGTCCTCGCGCCGGTCGATCGCGCTTCCCGGAATGCTGATGATGTGACCTTCGCGGAGGTCGGGAGAAACATCGACCAGCGACCCGAGGCGAAGGTTCGCGCCGTCAAGCGCAATGCGCACGCGGTGCATGCGCGCGGCGCGGTCGACGACGGGCTCGACCAGCCGCAGCGTGCCGGTCACCGCGGCCTCGCCGCCGGCAATGCGCGGCGTGACATGGAACTGCATGTCCCTGGTGAAGAGCGGCAGATAAGCGGGCGGAACGTCGATCACCGCCTCGCGGCCTTCGTTGGTCGCGAGCGTGACGACCGGCTGGCCGGCGGTGACGGTAGCGCCGGGCTCGGCATGGATCGCGGTGATGATGCCGGCGGCCGGCGCCCGCAGCGTTGCATAGCGCTCGGCATCCTCGGCGCGCGCGACCGTGGAGCGGCCGCCGTCGTGGTTTCCATTGCCGCCTTCGCCGATTCAAGGTTGCTGGTCGAGGCAACGCCGCGCCTGTTCAGTTCCTCGACGCGCTGATAGGCCTGCTTTGCCTGGGCGGCCTGCGCTTCGGCTGCCCTGAGCGATGCCCGCGCCGCGACCGCGTCGTCACGCAGCGAGCGCTCGTCGAGCGTCGCGATCACCGCATCCCCCTCAACCGCATCGCCGAGCGAGACCGGGCGCGTGTCGATGGTGCCGCCGGCGAGAAAGGCGAGATTCACCTCGCGCGTTGCCCGCACGATGCCGGGAAAGGAGCGGAAATTCGCGGCCGACGGCGTCACGACCTCGGAAAACACCGGCCGCGCTTCCTGTGCTTCCTGCGCGGAAAGCGGGGTCGCGGCGATGGCGCCGGCAAGAAGGAGGGGGAAGAAAAGTCTCATGGCTTTGCCTCCACGGCGACCACTTCGCGGCCCGGATAGATGAGATAGGAGCCCGCGCCGGCCACCAGCTCGCCTTCCTCGAGGCCCTTGCTGATCTGCACGCCGTCGGAGGTGAAGCGCGCGATCTCGACATTGCGGATTTCGGCGCGGCGGCTGTCCGGATGGATTACCCAGACGGCCGGCTTGCCGAGATGCGTCACCAGCGCGGCCGACGGCAGCGACACCAGCTGTTCGCTCGCCATCTCAAGCCGCGAGCTGATCGGCGTGCCGAGCGCAAGCGGCCTGTCCTTGTCGTCGATGCGGGCGCGAAGCGAAATGGTGGCGGTCGACGAGTTCACCAGCGGCGCGATCTCGGAAATCTCGGCCTCAAAGGTCTCGCTGCCGTCTTCCAGCGAGCGCACCGCGATCTTGCGCCCGATCATGGCGTCGAGCTCGGGCACCGGCGGCACGTAGAACTGCGCCTCGCGCGCGCCTTCGCGGGCAGCCGCCACCTGCCCGGGCTCGCCGCTTCTTTGCGTGACGATGCCGGTCACGGTCGCGCGCAGGGTCATGTCGGCCAGCGCCTGCCGCGCCTTGGCAAGCTGCGCCTCGGCCTCATCGACGGAGGCGCGCGCCGCCATCAGCTCCTGCTCGGCGTTTTCAAGCGAAGCGCGCGTCGTTGCCCCGCGCTCGACGAGGCCGCTCAGGCGGTCATAGACTGACTGCGCCTGGGTAAGCTGCGCGGTGGCCGCGGCCGATTGCGCGCTCGCAGCCCCCAGCGCCGCATGCGCCTGCGTCGGGTCGAGCTCGGCGATAACGTCGCCTTCCTTCACCCTGTCGCCGACATCGACATTGATGGAAACGATGCGCCCCGCGCTCTTGAACGCGAGCGGCACGACGTCGGCCGCCTCGACCGTGCCGGTCAGCTCCAGCGCTGAGACCGCCGACTCATAGCGGGCGACGATCTCTTCAACCGACAGCGGCCCGCCGGCGTAGAGCGGCGTGGCAAGAGCAAGGGCAAGGCCAAGCGACATGAATGCAGACGAGCGTCTCGGGCGCATGTCAGGCTTCCTTTTTGCGATAGGCATCATGCCGGGCCTGGGCGCGGGCGATCAGGCTGTCTTCGGCAAAGGCGGGGATGGTAAGGTCGATGGCGGCAATCGTCTCCGCCCGCTCGGGGCCAAGCCCCAGCGCGCGCAGGATCGCGGCGACCGTGCCGCGGATATAGGCTTCGGGCTCGAGCGGCGCGGTCTGGCGCATGGCAAGCCGCAGCATGCCGGCGCGCAGCATGCCGAGCACCATGTCGGCGGTAAGCCCAGTGTCGCCCTTCACGAACGTGCCGCTCGCCATGCCCAAATGAAGCTGCTGGTTCAGCCCGTCGCTGATCTCGCGCATCAGCGCCTCGGCGTTGAGGCTGCGCGCGCCCATGAACAGGCCGAGCACCGGATAATGCAGCGCGGCCGACAGCACCGTCGTTGCGCCAAGCGCCACCGCGCCGTCCGCGCTCTCGCTGCCGGCGATGACGTTTTCGGTATAGGCGACGAGCTCATCGGCGAGGTCCTCGCAGATTGCGTCGCAGAGTTCGTCATTGGTGCGGAAATGATTGTAAAAACTGCCGCGCGACACGCCGGCCGCCTCGATGACCTGGCCGATCACCGCCGCGTTCACGCCCTGCTCGGCAAAAACGAGGATGGCGCTTTCGATCAGCCGCCGGCGCATCTGCTCGCGCCGCAGCTTTGCGGTGCGGGAACGATGATCCTCCGCGGCGCCTTCCGGCCCCGCGTCCGTCTCGATGTCGGTTGATGTTGGTCCGCTACCGCTCATGCGGGGAAGATAGGACGATCATCTTCTTCTGGTAATCACAAAAGTGTCATTCTGACAAAAGTGTCAGTCGAGATCTTCCTCCGGTTCCAGCATCTCGATCAGGCTGGCGATCCGGGTGCCGGGGAGGGGACGGCCCTCGCCCATGAGGGCCTCGTCATTGTTCAGCCAGTTGAACGCCTCGCGCAACTCGGCAACGCTTGCCCCCGTCGCGATCAGCTCCGCGGCGAGGTCCTGATCGACCGGCCCGAGCACGGCAACGATGTCGTCATAGGTCATGATGCCTTCTCCCGCTGAAAACCGAGGTCCTTCTGAGGAGATAGGGGCTTTGCCGGGTTTTCCAACCGCTGCGGGGGGGTGGGCAAGGCTTGCGACAGCGGCGTGCTTCGGGCTATCTGGGGCGCATTCATCCGGACCCGGTGAAATTCCGGGTGGCTCTTCCGGCCGCCGATCCGCCGGACATTCCAGAACTGCAAGGCGACGGGCGCGCTTCCGGCGCGGCCCGGCACTCCAATATTCCCATGATTACAAGCAAAATCCGGCGCGAGTGGTTCTCGAACGTGCGGGCCGACATCCTTGCCGGCATCGTCGTCGCGCTCGCCCTCATTCCCGAGGCAATCGGCTTTTCGGCGATCGCCGGCGTCGACCCGCGCGTCGGCCTCTATGCCTCGGTCGTCATCGCCATCGTCATCTCGTTTGCCGGCGGACGCCCGGCGATGATCTCGGCGGCGACCGCCGCGACGGCGGTGCTGTTCGGCACGCTGGTGCGCGAGCACGGTCTGCAATACCTTCTCGCGGCCTCAATCCTTGCCGGCGTCATCCAGATCGTTGCGGGCTGGCTGCGGATCGGCCAGGTGATGCGCTTCGTCTCACGCTCGGTGATGACCGGCTTCGTCAATGCGCTGGCGATCCTGATCTTCATGGCGCAGTTGCCCGAGCTGATCGGCGTAACATGGCAGACCTATGCGCTGATCGCCTTCGCGCTCGCCATCATCTACCTCTTTCCGCGCGTGACGAAGGCGGTGCCGTCGCCGCTGGTGGCGATCATCGCCGTCACCGCCTTCATGCTCTGGCAGGGCATTGATGTGCGCACCGTCGCCGACCTTGACGAGCTGCCGGATGCGCTGCCCCTGCTGCTCTTGCCCGACGTTCCGCTCAACCTCGACACGCTTCTCATCATCCTGCCGACCTCCGTCGCGGTGGCGGCCGTGGGCCTGCTCGAAAGCCTGCTCACTGCCTCGATCATCGACCAGATGACCGACACGCGCAGCGACAAGAACCGCGAGAGCATCGGCCAGGGCCTCGCCAACATCGCTTCCGGCCTGTTCGGCGGCATGGCCGGCTGCGCCATGATCGGCCAGTCGGTTATCAACGTGAAGTCGGGCGGACGCACCTGCCTGTCGACCTTCACCGCCGGCGCGTTCCTGCTGTTCCTGCTGATGGTGCTCGGCGACCTCGTCGGCCTGATCGCAATGCCCGCGCTGGTCGCGATCATGATCATGGTATCGATCGGCACCTTCAACTGGAAGTCGCTCACTGACCTTGCCCGCCATCCGCGCCGCTCGAGCCTCGTCATGCTGGCAACCGTCGTCACGGTTGTCGCGACCCGCAACCTTGCGCTCGGCGTCGGTATCGGCGTGCTTCTGTCGGGCCTGTTCTTCGCCTGGAAAGTCGCACAGATCTTCCGCGTGACCTCGACGCTTTCGGCGGACGGGCGCCGGCGCGACTACCAGGTCGTCGGCCAGCTGTTCTTCGCCTCGGCCGACGAGTTCCTTGCCGCCTTTGACTTTGCCGAGGACATCGACGAGGTCGTCATCGACGTCACCGGCGCGCATATCTGGGACCTGACGGGCGTCAACGCCGTCGACAAGGCCGTGTTAAAATTCCGCAAGAACGGCATCCACGCCACCGTCACCGGCCTCAACGATGCGAGCGCCACGATCATGGACAAGTTCGCGCAGCACAACCGCCCCGACGCCATCGAGCGGGTGCTGGGGCATTGAGAAGGTGAGGGGAGTAGGGGGAGTAGGCGAGTAAGTGAATAGGGGCCCCCGGAGGCTTAGGGAGGCTGGGCAGTTGCCAAGGATCAGTTTTTAACAAGGATCAGTTTTTAAGAAGAACCTTCGATAACGAGCCGTGCCCGGCAGGAGGGCGCGCGCCTGCCGCTTCCTCGGCAACAACCTCATTGCCGATGGATGAGGGAGACGGGGGAGACAAAAGCAGAGGCAGAGAACCGCGGTCACCCGCGCGAGCGTCAACGTTCAGGCATGGACCCTCGGATCAAGCCCGAGGGTGACGAGCGGGGATGCTGAGGTAAATCGCGAGGGCACAGGCGAACCCGAAGCGTCGCTACACAGGCGAACCCGAAGCGTTGTTACCCCCAACATCCCCTGCCTCTCCGCTTCGTCATGCCACGGCTTGACCGTGGCATCCAGGCCGGACCGCCTCGGCCAGATGAAGCGATAGGGAGAAGGTGAGCAGACCGAGATCCACCTGAAATATTTTGTGTAGGGAACATTATCCTGCTTCGCCAGTTGCGCAGCCAATTGCGGGACAAACCGCAGGCTGGAGGAAGCGATGCAAGGAAGTTACAGGCAAGGCCCGGCAGAAACGCACGGGGCCGAAGATATCTGGCCGTCCGAAGACACCGAGACCCAACTCATTCCCGACAATGACGCCCCTCAAGGTGGCGAAGCCGCCTGGCAGCTCACGGAGCGCTGGGCGAAGCGCACGCTCGAAAAGCGCGCGCTCGACCGCAGCGTTCCGTGCGACGACGTCTTCTGGTCGTGGGCCGCGCCCCGCCAATAGACGTCACGTGCTTCCGGCATGAAGCCGGGAGAAAATACCCTGATCCTGTGAACGCCTCGGCGCCGGCCTTACCCACCGGCGCCGTTTTTTGATGCCCCAGGAACGGAGGCATGGACCAGTCAGAAACCGCCGGCCGCCAGGCTGTCGGTTCCATAACAGAGCTTACGCGATTTTTGCGTCCGCCATCCCCACCCGGCCAGGACTCCACCCTCCACCGAACGCACGGCTTGAGCTTTTGCGCGCATATGCGAGGCTGGCCGAAGATTTCGCAGCCATCCGCCGTCGGGGGAGCCGGAACGCATGCCAAAGCCTCAGCTGGTGGTTCTTGGAGCAAGCGGCAATGCGCTCGATGCGCTCGATGCGCTGCAGGCCGGGCACGAGATCGTCGCCTTCGTCGATGATGACCCGGCGCGCCATGGCGAGATGATCGACGGCGTGGCGATCCGCCCCCGCGCGGTGCTGGGCGACTATCCCGACGCTAAGGTGGTCGCCCTGATCGGCTCGGAAAAGAGTTTCGCCCSCCGCGAGGAGATCATCGCCGGGTTTGGCGTGCCGGCCGGGCGCTTCGCGACGATCGTCCATCCGCGCGCGCATGTCTCGCGGCAGGCAAGGCTCGGGCGCGGCACGGTGGTGCTTGCGGGCGCGACGATCCCCTCCAATGCGCGCCTCGGCGATCACGTGCTGGTGCTGCCCAATACGGTGATCCACCACGACGCGGTGATTGAGGATTTCTCCATCATCGGCGCGGGCGTGATCATTGCCGGCCACGTGCGCATCGGCAAGAGCTCCTATGTCGGCAGCGGCAGCACGATCAAGAACGGCATCACCCTCGGCCCGAAAAGTCTCGTCGGCATGGCAGCCAACGTGACCAAGAGCTTTGGCGAGAACGTGGTTCTGGTGGGAAATCCCGCACGGGAGATGAAGCGGTAAAGCTTCGCGTCGTCCGCACCATCCGCGAACTTCCTTAACCTCCAGCAATTTCCTCCTTCCGCTCGGGAACATCCGCTTCCTCAACCTGTTCGGGGGGCCCCGGCAGCCTGCGCGCCGGTAGCATCCGACGAAAAGACCACAAGACAACGACAAAAAATTTCCCGTCTCAGGCGAGGTTGAGCGTGTTGCAGCAGTCCAGAGGTTCCGGTTTCTCTGAAAGTTCCCCTCAAGGCCCGCAAGGGTCCGCAGCGGGCGGGTCCGAAGCGCAAGGTTCCGCGCAGCGCCTCAGGGACGACGAAGCCCCGCCCCGATTACTGTTCGTCACCTCCGAGATGACCGATTTCGTCAAGGTCGGCGGCCTTGGCGATGTCTCTTCGGCGCTGCCGCGCGCGCTGCGCCAGACCAACGACATCCGCGTTCTCATTCCCGGCTACCGGCAGGTCACGCAGGGCCGCGACATCACCGAGGTGGCGCGTCTTTCGGCCTTCGCAGGGCTTCCCGCCTGCAGCCTCGGCCGCATCGACATGCCCGACGGGCTGGTGATCTACGTGCTCCTCTGCCCCGACCTGTTCGACCGCGAGGGCACGCCTTACGCCGACGCCGCCGGCACCGACTGGGCCGACAATGACGTGCGCTTTGCGCGGCTGAGCTTTGCCGCGGCCGAGATCGCATGCGGCGTGCCGGAGCTCGGCTGGCAGCCCGACCTCCTCCACCTCAACGACTGGCCGTCGTCGCTGGCCCCGGCTTACCTGGCCTGGCGCGGCCAGGCGGTGCCGAGCGTGCTGACCGTCCACAATCTCGCCTATCAGGGCCTCTTCCCGCGCGAGCGGCTGCCGATCCTCGGTGTGCCGGATGCCTCGTTCCAAATGGAGGGCGTCGAGTTCCACGGCAATCTGTCGTTCCTGAAAAGCGGCATCTACTATTCCTCGCATGTGACGACGGTGAGCCAGACCTACGCGCGCGAGATCACCACGCCGGAATTCGGCTGCGGCCTCGAGGGCCTGTTGCAGACGCGCGCCAGCCAGCACGCGCTGACCGGCATTCTGAACGGCGTCGACGAGAGCTGGGATTCAAGCCGCGATCCAAGCCTTCCCGCCGCCTTTTCCAGCAGCAACCTGAAGGGGCGCGCCGTCAATGCGGCGCAGGCGCGCGAGGCGTTCGGATTGGGCGTGTCGCGCGGGCCACTGTTTGCCATCATCTCGCGGCTCGTCCACCAGAAGGGCATCGACCTTGCGATCCGCGCGGCGGAAGACTTCGTCCAGAAGGGCGGGCAGCTGGCGGTGACCGGCCAGGGAGATCCCGCGCTCGAACAGGCGATGCTGGACCTTGCCAAGCGCCACCCGGGCAAGGTCGGCGTCCGCATCGGCTTCAACGAGGCCGAGGCGCGCTGCCTGTTTGCCGGCAGCGATTTTCTGCTGATGCCGTCTCGCTTCGAGCCGTGCGGGCTCTCCCAAATGTATGCGCAACGCTATGGGTCCCTTCCCGTCGCCTACCGCACCGGCGGCCTTGCCGACACCATCGAGGATGGCGAAACGGGTTTTCTGTTCCAGGAGATGACGCTGTCGGGACTGATGGACGCGGTGATGCGCGCGCTCGGCACCTACGCCTCGCGCCAGGCACTGTCGCGCATGCGCAGAAAGGCGATGGCGCGGCCGTCCAACTGGCTGCACTCCTCGCGCCGCTACAACCACGTCTACGAGGGGTTGCTGGCAACGAGGTGAGCCGCCCCCTGCCCGCACCTTCACGGAACAATCCGCGCCCGCGCGATGTTGGCATCAGGAACACGGCTGTCGAGGGGCCGAGCTGAAAGGAATGACTTATGGCTGAACTATCCTGGCTGCTGGTTGTGGCAGGCGGCGCCGCCCTTATGGGGCTGGTGATTGCCTATGCGCTCATCAACCGCCGCCGCCTCACCGCGCCCGAACGCGCCCGCCGCGACGCCAAGGTGGACCGGCTGTATGAGGAAGAGACGCCGGAGGCGGTAGGGGCTGTGGTGCGATTGCTCTGAACCTTCCGGGCGGCTACGCGTCTGCCCCTTCCACCATGCTTCGCATGGTCCCCCTCCCCCATAAAATGGGGGAAGATCCGCCGCTGCGCTGCGGGTGCTGGATCCGAACCGCCGGGGAGCGGCAGGTTGCGCGTTCTCACCCGTCGGCAAGACGTCTCGGTTCAGGCATGGATCGTCGGGTCAGGCCCGACGATGACGACGTTGAAACGCTATTGGCAAATCGTTGACCCGAACGGTTGAAGCGGCACTGCCATCCTGCCCCCTCCAACCTCCAGCCTTCGTCATGGCCTCGGCTTGGCCGTTTCCACTTCGTGGGTCATCGCTGCCAGATATGCGTGCCGCCAATGAAAGGCACGGCCCGGGTCCTCCCCCGCGGCGCGGGGGAGGTGACGCCGAAGGCGGCGGAGGGGGCTCGTGAAATGCCACCTCTGGAGATGTGCGCAGAAAACAAAGACGTCCGAGATGCCCCGCTCCGTCACGCCCCCTCCACCATGCTTCGCATGGTCCCCCTCCCCCACATGTGGGGGAGGATCCGCGGTGTGGGGACTGCGACGGCGGGCGATCAGGATAAAGAGCGGCGACATCAATTAACCGCCATACGTTGAGAGTGTTTCCGCCCTCGCCTCACGCCACCTCCCTGACCCTTCGCGCGTTCTGGAATGGCCCGTGCGGGATTTCCGGCGGCGCGAAACTGTCGGCATTGGCCCGGTCCCAGCGGCTGTACCACTCCGCAAGCTCCGGAATCTCCTCCTCGCTGAGGAGAAAGCCTTCCGGCAGGTACGGATAGGCCTCGTTGCCGTCGAGAAACTCGTTTTCCTTCTGCCGGAACATGAAATGATACGGCATGAAGTCGCTCGGATTGCTGAGGCCCGCCGCCCCGGCGATCTCGCCCAGCGCCTTCATCGTGTTGCGGTGGAAGCGCGCGACGCGCTCGGCCTTGTCGCCCGTGTCGAGCGCGCGCTGGCGCGTCGGGTCCTGCGTCGCGATGCCTACCGGGCAGCGGTTGGTGTGGCACGACTGCGCCTGGATGCAGCCGATGGCGAACATGAAGCCGCGCGCGGCGTTGCACCAGTCCGCCCCGAGCGCGATCGCGCGGGCGATGTCGAAGGCCGACACCACCTTGCCGGCCGCGCCGATGCGCACCTGGTTGCGCAGGCCCGCGCCGCGCAGCGTGTTGTGGACGAAGGTGAGCCCCTCCAGCATCGGCATGCCGACGCGGTTGGCGAATTCGACGGGCGCCGCGCCCGTGCCGCCCTCGGCGCCGTCGACGACGACGAAGTCGGGCACGATGCCGGTCTTCAGCATCGCCTTGACCATGCTCATGAATTCGCGCCGGTGGCCGATGCACAGCTTGATGCCGACCGGCTTGCCGCCGGAAAGCTCGCGCAGCTGGCCGACGAATTCCATCAGGCCCGTCGGCGTCGAAAAGGTGCTGTGGGCGGGCGGCGACACGCAGTCGATGCCCATCGGAATGCCGCGCGCCTCGGCGATCTCCGGCGTGATTTTTGCCGCCGGCAGCATGCCGCCATGGCCGGGCTTGGCGCCCTGGCTGAGCTTGATCTCGATCATCTTGATCTGCGGGTCGACGGCGAGCGCGCGGAACTTTTCCGGCGAGAAGGAGCCGTCGTCGTTGCGSCAGCCGAAATAGCCGGATGCCACCTGGAAGATGAGGTCGCCGCCGCCGGCGCGGTGGTAGCGGCTGATGCCGCCCTCGCCGGTGTCATGGGCAAAGCCGCCCTTGGCCGCGCCCTTGTTGAGCGCGAGGATCGCGTTCGCCGACAGCGAGCCGAAGCTCATCGCCGAAATGTTGAGAAGCGAGGAGCTGTAGGGCTGCTTGCAATCTGGCCCGCCGATGGTGACGCGAAAATCGGTGTCGGTGATGTGGAGCGGCGCGGCCGAATGCGTCAGCCACGCATAGCCCGAGGAATAGACGTTCTCGATCGTGCCGAACGGGCGCTTGTCCTCCTCGCCCTTGGCGCGCTGGTAGACGAGCGCGCGCTGCTGGCGCGAGAACGGCAGCTCGTCGTCGTCGCCTTCGATCATGTACTGGCGGATTTCCGGACGGAAGCTCTCGAGCATAAAGCGCAGGTGCCCGACGACCGGATAGTTGCGCAGGATCGAGTGGCGGCGCTGGCAAACGTCATGGACGCCGAGGCCAAACAGCGCGCCGGTGACGGCCGCCGGAATGAGCCACCAGGGCTCCAGCACGGAAGCGGCGAGGAAGACGACGGTCGCGGCGCCAAGGCCGGTGAAGATCGCGAAACGGGGGAAAGCCTGGACGAAATTGCGCATGAGACCCGGTTTTGGTTCGGCAAGCGAACGGAACTGGTGATGAATTGGGTACCCGAAGACTCACCCAGTTATAGCCGGGAAGAAAGGGTTGTCGAGGGAGGGGGCCCGCAACCGGCGGGGTGATGGTGGAGCGGCGAGAGCACCGCAGTTCAGTAAGCCGAGCGGGGCGGTGTTCCGGGGATGTGCCAAGGCGTTCGAACGGTTCCTACCCCCACCCCTAACCCCTCCCCACAAGGGGGAGGGGAATTTTGGTTAGCGCAAGCCTGTGGGGTTGTTCGGGACGCCGAACACGGAGCCCCGCCCCCACCGCCAAGAGGCCTATTGGCTTCCACATCGGTCAAAGCGCCACCCCGCCCCTGACGCCTCCTCACAAGGTGGAGGGGACTTTGGCCCGGGCAAATCTGATGGTCTTGTTCAGGGAGACCTAAATGGGAGTTCCTCGGCGACGGCCTTCCGGAGAGAACCCCTGAAGACGTCAAAACGCCGTTCGCCCGCGCACCCCGTCGAAGGAACCCCACCCCTAACTGATGCGATCTGTGCTTCCGGCGCGGGTGCTAGAGCATCTTTTATGAACACAGAGTCGGTTTGAGGATTCACGGGATCAGTTTAGTCTGATTCACTGCTCTTGGTGATTTGCCAGGAGGGTGGTGATGACGAGGAGCTTGAGCGGGGACCTTCGCGGTCGAGTTATTGCGGCGATTGAAGATGGGGTTTCGACGCGGGAGGCGGCACGACGCTTCCGTATCGGGATCTCAACGGCCGGGGCCTGGTATCGG